>NZ_JAUBOJ010000121.1:0-17099 GCF_036700185.1 Microcoleus sp. BM001215392
GGTGCATCTCTATGAGTGCAAGGGCGAAGCATTTCGGCAGACAATTTATTAGTGATAACCAGATATTTACTACCGAAATGCTTCGCCCCTACGAATATATTTGGAAAAATGAGATGCACCCAACTCGAATCAGCATACCTCTCAAAGTTTCGAGATTAGAAATAGCCTCATCAGTCCGCGCCGCTCTCTATTTGAATCATCTTTACACACAATGATACCAGCATGGTCTGGTTTTAATGTATGCAGCTTGATAAAATGACGGCGATTGAGCGTTAAAATAGCGCGGTCAATACTCAATGCAAAAGCTAATACTTCTTCATCAGGATTTTTTTGATTAGCATTTCCTGCTTCCTGTACTGTCAGGACATCGTGACCTAAAGTCCTTAGAAATTCCACAATTCGCTTTGGGTATTGCTCATATGCATAAAAACGTGCCACTTTTCAATCATCCTCATTTTCTTGAATTGCTATTTCAATCTCGTCAGGATATGCCTCAGCATAAGCCCAAGCATTTGCCAAGTCAGCGGCACGCAGAGTCGGATAATCTTCTAACAGTTCAGATTCCGAAATACCTAAACGGCGAGCATTCACCAGCACCCAAACAGGAATGCGCGTTTCTCTGATACAAGCTTCGCCGCCCATTACGCCGGGAGTCTTTTGAATACCCGACCAAAAGTTGGTTAAACTTTGGGCTAAAAATTGGATAGCTTGAGTTTTTTGTTCGGGACTTAGCGCCAGGAGTTGCGGTTGTAATTCTTTTAGTGTCATGTTCGTTATTCGTACTAAGTGGTAAAAAGTATATGTTTGGTACTCGTCAAACTATTCTAGCAGTTGCTACCCCAAATTTAATTCAACATATTTAATAGCAAATGCTAGGGTGCACCGCCAGCACCAAAGCCGAAAATAATGTAACTCAAAACTTTTATTCCACAGGCTTCACATCGTGAAACAGAGTATAATCAACCACTCGCGAACCATCCGGTTGTCGGTGAATAATATCTACAAACCGCTGATCCCAGACAATCTCAGAAGCTACAAAAGAATGTCTCGCGTGAATAGTTTGCGAAACTGTGTCGTCAATTCCCGTTAGCGTAATTACAATTTCGGCTTGCTGCTCGATCAAATCTTTAGCGGTAAGTTGGTACAAAGGACTGTTCTCATCAATTGCGTGCATCACCGTCCAAGTTAAGGCAAAAATAGGAGATTGACTCCGCATTAATTGCAAATCGTAAAAACGCCGCATAAATTCTCCTTCGGATGTTACTTCGTCGCGGATCAAAGTAGCTCGCTGCTGCGCTTCTAAAATTTGGTTGAAGCGCTGATTTCCCGTGCGGTACATCAGAGTCGGAACGCCGTTGAAAGGAGCGATTGTAGCTACGCGGCTGAAGATAACTCTAGCGGTTGGTCGAGAAAATCTCGAAAAAGCCAGTCCCGTAACCATAGCGACTCCCCACAAACCAAAAAATGCTTCGATCGCAACTATAGTATTAGCGTACTCCGTGCGCGGATACATGGCACCGTAGCCGATTGTCGCCATTGTTTGCACGCTGAAATAAAAGGCATCTTTGAATGAACCGGGCCGTGCATTAGCAATGCAATCTCCTCCAGCCAAGTAAAACAAGGCAAATAAAGAATTTGTGAGTACGTACGACAGACAAATCAGCATGAAAAATTGTGGCCAAGAAAGAGTTAGCAGCCTGTGGTAGAGGTCGGCAAAATGCAGGCGAGGTACTCCCAACTTGACAATATTTAGGGGGAATTGTCCTTTGCGACTGACTAAACGAGCCTGTGGCGGGCGGTTGCGGTGAATTTTCATTGCGATTTGTAACTGCGGCTGTGTCAAATTGTAACTATTGCTTGGAGCTCGAAAACTTATCCTTTAGACTGATGTCTAATTCCAAAAATTCAGATAAGAACGGAGTTTGAGAAATGCTTGAGCTTAACTGGCATGACCATCTGGTAATCGTTTCTTTTGTCGCTGCTATTGCGGGTCTCGTCGTACTGAGCGATAATCCCACCTCTGACCGGGCCCACGAGCGGACTTTGAGCGAAGAAATCCTGATCAAGATGAGCTTTACTTACTGGATAGTCTACTGCATCTCTGTTTTTGGGCTGAAACTTCACTTGCCAGAGGATAGCTGGTTGTTGCTGAGCTTGAAGCTGACTACTGTTCTTTCTTATTTGTTGACTGCTTCTAGCATCCTCAGCCTGCCGCTGCAACGCATGGCTGTCCGACAAGTTGAAGAGTGAAAAGAACAGGTTTGTCTTGGGGACTTCAGTGTTTTTGATTGGAGCGAAGAAGGACTAAAGTCCTCACTACAAACCTATTTGATTTATATTACTGCGGGCTGGTTTAATTGTTTTTTAGCTCGGGAATGCCGACGTAACGCGCCCAAAATGGCTGGGATCGATCGCGTTTTAAATTGCTATTCTGCTCTGGCTTTCCATTGCTTGCACAAATCTCAGAAAATATCCTGATGCTGCCGCTAATCAAGCCTTGGTCACTTCGCAGCGGTGCAGTCGAGATATATAGATCGATTAACGAACCGTCTTTCCGCCGTCGCTTGCACTGCTGAGCAACTTGCGCTTCCCCTGCCAATTCTGACTGAAGCATAGCACTAAAATCGATAATTTCATCGGTAGGGACGATCGGCAAAATCTCCCCCAAAACCTCAGGCTCTTTCCAGCCAAAAATTCGCTCCGCGGCCGGATTCCACAGCGTCACAGCAGCAGAGGCATCAATGCCGACAACTGCCAGCGGCAAAGTTTTCATTAACCCTTCTAAAAGTTGATTAGTTTCGCACAATTTAGTCTGTACTAACTTGTGTTCGGTGATGTCCTGACAAGCGCCGTAAATGCCGACTGCACGATTCTTGGCTTCATCCCACACAACTTGTCTCCAATCCCACAGCCAGCGAATTTCACCGGCTTTTGTCACAATTCGATACTCGCTGACTTCCTCGCGGCTGCCGTCGCGCGAGTGCATTTGTTCTTGTAACATTTCTCGATCTTCGGGATGAATGCAGTTGCATTCTGGCCAGCCGGAAGTTGCGATTTCTGATGCAGTATAACCGGTAATCCGCGTAAAAGCTTCGGTCATCCACTCGCAGGCCCAGGTTTTGTCGGGCAATAAGTTAAAAGAATAGGCAAAATCTGAGGTAATTTGCGATAAAATGCGGTAGCGCGATTCTGATTCCCGCAAAGCTGCTTCGGCTGCTTTAAGTTCGGTAATATCTCGATTGGTGACTAGAATTGCCTCGATGCTGCCCTCCACGTTGGCGATCGGGCTAAAGACATAGCTGCAATAGTTCTTGCGGCCAGTGCGCGGATTCAAAAACTCAGTTTCTGCTGTTAAAGTTTTGCCGGTTGCTAGTACATTTTCCCAGCAATTGCTGTGGAGTTCGATCAATTTTTGGGGCAAGCCAATCTCTTCTAAAGTTTTGCCGAAAATGCTGGCTTCCGACAGCCTGGTAAGCTCTAATCCGGCGCGGTTGATATAAGTTAGTCGCCCGGAGCGATCGAACATCAAAAGCCGATCGGGCGTAGTTGAAAGTACAGTATCCAGCAGCTTCGTTTGCTGTTCTAACTGAGAGTAGATTTTTTTTAGTGCATTGTCTACTGTTTTGCGCTCTGTAATATCTTGAAAAAATACCGATAAACCTTCTTCCGACGGATAAGCCTCGACTTCAAACCAGATATTTTGCTGCTCGTAATGCCCTTCAAATTTGACAGCAACGTTACGAGATACCGCCTTGTGAAATTCTTTAAAAAAAATCGTTTTCGCAGTATTAGGCAACTGTTCCCAAATATTTTTTCCTAAAAGTTCTTGTCGTTTTTTGTGCAAGCACTCCTCTGCTTTTGGATTGACGTAGGTAAACTGCCAATGGCGGTCTAGCGTATAAAAGCCATCAGTGATATTTTCTAAGATGTTAACGATTTGCTGTTGCGATTTTTCTAAAGCTGCTGCTGAGAGTTTCCGCTCAGTGATGTCGCGGGAATTGATGATGATGCCGTTGATGCTGGAATCGTGCAGCAAATTATTAGCAATGACTTCTAAATACACCCAGTTGCCGCTAGCGTGCTGTTTCCGATATTCGATCGGCGGTGCAATCCCCGGCTGTTTGAGCAATTTAGCAAAATATGCTTGCCAAGCAGGTACATCGTCTGGGTGCAATAAATCGCTGTGAAATTCGCCAATTCTTTGTTCGCTTTCGTAGCCTAAAATCCGTTTAAATGCGATCGAACTTTGCTCTCGTACGCGCCCGTCAGCTTCAATTATTGTAATTAAATCGGAAGAGTTGCGGAGGATTGTTTGCAGTCTGGCTTCTCCTTTGGTCAGGGCCTGAGTTACTTTTTTGTATTGCGCCTGACTTTGCTCTAATTGTTTTTCTAACTGTATAATTATCGCAGATTGATGTGCAATTTTTGGATGAAAAATAGTATTCTTTTTATCGGGGCTGGAACGGCCTGCTTTGGGATGCCACAGCGGCTGCAACTCTGTCGCCAATTCCTGCAAAGCTGTAAATAAATTGTTAACATCGCAGGTTAACGTGGCTTTTTGCTCTGCGGGCAGTTGCTCGATCTGTCCCTGCAACTTCTCCAACTGGTTAAATACTTTTTGGATCATTGTAGTAAGCTCTCAAACTGGCGATAGTTAGCTTGTCTATTTACTTTATACAAGGATATCACTTATTCGAGTCAAGTATAAAAACACCTAAATTTAAATTCTCACCGCCAGAGCGAGATTTGTGATGCGAGTTCCCCGAGGGCGACACACATTGAGATTACGACTATTTTCGAGAATTTTAAAAAAATGGGGCTAAGTAATATTACTGAATATAGTCTTGAATCAGGTAAAATGCGCGCCGCGCATCATAGTTTTGCGAGCTCTGAGGCAGGGGTTTAAACCCCTGCCTCAGAGCTGGCATTTGGTTAAACAGCAACTATCATATCAAATGGGGTGATATCCTAGCGATCGCACAATCAGGATTTAAAGCCTTTAGAGCTTTTCTTTTTATCCTGCGGCTTGGACTTTGACTTGTGAACTTCGCCTAAAGCTTCCTGAAACAAATTGTGCAGGTGCAGGGGAACGCTGGCAATTTCCGGGAGTTCGGGTTCTAAGGGTTTTTTGAATTCTTGCAGCAGGGAATCTAAATCAATCTCGATCTGAAAGTCTGTGCGTTGCAATACAGTTTGCAAAATTTTTCCTAATTGAGCTGGATTAACTTTAGCTAACCGCCGCCAAATCCAGGCATTAATTGCCGGATCTTCTAAATAGCTGCGAACGAGTTTATCGTAACCGGGAATTGTGGAAAAGTCCTCGGCTGTCAGCATTTCGGTAAACTGGCTGTAGTTAGACAAAAAAGTTTGTCCCCAGCGGGGATGAGAAAGTGCTGTTACTTTTTCAGCTTTTTTGAAGCGATCGGGCAATTCGACTTTCGGCGTTACCATTTTTGAACTAGAATTGCTGTCGAGCACCACCTCAACTGCTTTAGTATCGGCGCCTGCTGCTGCGATCGCGACTGCTTTGATTTCTTCTGGATCGACTCCAGCATCTTCCACGATATCCGCGAGAGATTTACTTCCATCGATGCCGATATCAGCTAGGCGTTTTTTAGTCATTACCTCCTGAAATTCGGCCAACTGTTTGTTGAGGTGATATCCCGATAGCGTCACTTCGTCGCTGCCAAAAAATTCGGTAAAATCGTCGTGATACTGTTCTACCGACTTCCAAGCTTGTTCTAACAGTTCTGGGGCGTCGCTGTACAGGTTATTTTTGTAATTTTGCTTGAAATTGCCGATCGCCACCGCGAGCTTCGGTTTGCCCAATTTCCCCATGGGAATCGGAGGTGCTGAGAGTACCCACGCCTCATCGGTGAGAGGCGCAATCCGAACCCGCAAGATTTCTCCTAACTTAAAGCGAGACATTTCTTGCTGGAAGTTGGCGCTGTTGGGTTTGACAGTGTAGTGCTTCGCCGTCAGCCAGTTTGTCACCTCGAAGCTGTCAGGGGAAATTTGAGTAATTTCAAACAAGCCGGGGAAGCTTTTTTGGCCCCAATTTTTTAGCAAACTGAGATCGCGCTCGGTTAAATCCGGCTGATTTTCGACAAAAAGGTCGATCGGGGTTTTGTCTCCGACTTTACCTTCGACGGTAAAACTGTCAATCACTTGATTTTGCTGAGCAATATCGTAGCGCTCGCCCGTCGAGCGAGCTGCTGCAAAAGCTTCCAAAGCTACGGCCAAATCTCCCTCAGCATCAAGCACAAAGTCAATTAAATTTTGCTTGAGTGTCCAAGCTCTTTCCAAGATTGCATCCACAAGTTATACCGATTTTGAATGAAATGATTTAGATTAACAATTATCGGACTTGATGCAACCGACGCTTTCACGCTCCGGCTGCGATTGAATGACGCAGATAGCGAACAATCACAGAAAAAGGCGATCGGTGCCCGAGTCCTAAATTAGTTTAATTTTAAGCCGAAGATTCAAAAAATAATGTTTATCTCAAACTCCCTTGTTAATAAGTTTTTTGGCGCCACCAGCCGGACAAGCAACCGCGGACAAATCTTGCTTTCTGAAAAAAGCGATTTCAACGCAGCCGGAAATTACCCCTCCCCGATGTAGAGAGGGGCTGAAAATTCCCAAGAACTTTACTTAATTGTCGTTAATCGATCGCACAGGATATCGGATATCAAGCAGTCGAAGACGCAAAAACCAGTTTTTTTACCAAAACACTTCGCTGCATTCAGCAGCACTGCTAAAAAACTCCCGCACGATCGAGTTTATGTGCGTCCCAGACTGAAAAATACTTGCTGGCGCCTTTAGCGGCCGTCTTTGTCAATGTCGCCAGGAACAGCCCGTTCCACCCGATCCCAAGCGTCTCGCGTGGCGTGCTTAGCTTTTTCCCAAGTCACGTTCGACTTACCGCGATTTGTTTCGTAATCGCGCTGCAAATCATTTTCGATCTCGTTGAAGCTTTTACCAGTATCGCGATAGCGGCTGTAGCCCTCATAACCGGTGCGGTATGCCGGTTGATAGTCCTCGTAAGTTGTGCTGGTGTCGGCGTAAGGACGGGAGCTGTGGTTGTTTTGCCAGTAAGCATCTTCTACCGTGGGGTCGATCGACTCAGCCACACCTTTACCAGCCAAACCGCCGCTAAACGCGCCCACAACAGCACCTACAACAGCTCCTACAGGCCCGCCGATCGCACCGCCGATCGCAGCACCCGCAGCACCAGCACTGGCAGCACCGATACCCGTTCCCACGGGATGAGCGCCGGTTTCCCCGGACAGCGGGTCAAGGTTAGCATCAGGTTGCTTCACAGTTTTTATGTCGTCGCTCATGATATTTTTTTCCTTTTATCTAACTGCAACTTTTATTAAATCTATCTTTTTCGTTTTCATTTATTCATCTTCCTTAAGGATGAATCTGCTATCCCCAAAAGACAGAGAATAGGCAGGTAAAAACATTCGCGGACACAAAAAGTAAGTGGTACAACACCATACTAAAACGACGTAAGGTGCGCATTGCGCACCTACATAATTGCTTCAAATGATATCGCGGTCGTCACTCAAAAAGGTTTGTAGTGAGGAATGCGAGTCCGCATCAATCACAGGACTAAACTCCTCACTACAAACCTATTTTATTTTAGTTGTTATAAGCATTTGTAGTGAGGAATGCGAGTCCGCATCAATCAAAGGACTAAACTCCTCACTACAAACCTATTTTATTGCAATTATTAGATTCCAGACGATCTGAGTGGCGAGCTCTGGTCTATTGTGTCCTAACCCAAGCTGAATATTTAGCAACTTGAGTCAGATAAAAAATTGTTAATTTATTCCTTGCCCGTGACCTTTTCGATCAAATCTTCAGCTTTTTGAACAATGCTTTCTTGCGGGTGTTCTTGCTTGTATTCCTTTAAGCTTTCATCGTAAACCTTTTCGACCTTGGCAGGATTTTGAGCGGTGTTGACAATATCTTCGTAAGCTGCTTGGGGATTGAGATCGTCAAAACTTTCTGCGGGGTCAGTAATTTTAGCTTCTGGCTGCGCCTGACTGCTATATTGACCTGCTGCGTGAGCCGCCTGATTTGGTGCTACCGCTAGACCAGCCAGAGCAATGAAAGCCAGCATACATACCAGCAAAATGCTTTGACTCAATGTTTGCCCGAGAGCTTTTAAAACCTGCTTCATATCAACTTCTCCTCGTATTTTGTCGCAAAAATTATCGTGTTTGTGATCCCGATCGGGCGATCGCGCATCAAGAACCTTGGTTGAAGCAGCATCTTGGTCGCAGCTACCCCAGAGCGATCGAGCGAACAGGGATATTTCTGGTGATGTGCAACATATTAAGCGCCTGCTTGTTACTATTACTTCTACCAAAAGATAGATTAGTTAAACAAGCGGAACTCATCTAGTGTGAGGGGCGATCCCCTTCCGCAAAAAACTCTATCTAGCGGTTCTCCCATCAATGGCAAACCCTTACTCTTCTCTCCTCTTCCAACGCGAGCTTCGCGTCTAAGCGCTTCGCGCAGGCTTCGCCAACGCGGTTAATCAAAAAAAGCCCATGCACCAAACATCAAAACTTGCATAAATACCAGATCGAACTACAAAAAAACCTGCTCTATATTGAGGTTTCGGCTCTGCATAGCTCCTTCAAAAAGCTCAGTAGAAAGAGCCTGTTCTACCGACCAAACCCCCGGTTTTGTTAATTTCCCTTCCAACATCAATTGAGCGATGCTGCCAGTACCGATACCCGTTGCTGTGGCAGCATTCGGGTGTACCGCTGTCGATCGAACTTTCGCGGGTTGACCGTTTTTGAAGCCGCTCACTTGCGATCGCACAGCCACGCCCACACCGCTAAAATTATTGCTAACAGCAGTCATCCCGTAGCTGACATAAGACAAAAACTCAATCACCGAATTATTTTTCAGCCAGCTATCCGGCCAGTATTTAGCAACAAACCAAGTCAGGTGATTGTAAAGGTCGGGAGAAGTGCCAAATTTAGTAATAACTGTTTTGACTGGGAAAGTTTCGGGCAAAGTAATCGCTTCCGGCATATCGAACCAGTAAACGCCAGTTTTCCCGTAGGGTGCGGGAAATTCTATCGTTTCGCGATCGGTGTAGGGTTTGATTTGCTGTAGTTTGCCATCAACCAAAACATCAAAAGGAGTTTGCAAACCTAAAAAAGTAGTGCGCATGACAGTAACGCCAGCCCCGCCGGAACCGCCGACAACATAACTCAAATGAATGTGTTCTGCGGTATCTAATTGCTCCACATCTCGGCGCACCATGCTGTTAGAAACTCCCGGAAAAATGCCCGTGTTGATAATTGCTGTTACCCCGGCATTTTTAGCAAGTTCCCGGCAATCTAAAGCTCTACGAGTAAAACTGCGGCTGTCGCTGACATCGGTATAATTAACCCCTGCTTCGATGCAAGTTTTCAATACACCCGCATCTCGGTAGTGAAAAGGCCCGGCACAGTGCACGACGAGGTTAGAGGCTGAAATCGCTTGTCGCAAAGCTGCACTGTCTGCTAAATCTAAGGCTTGATACTGCACGCGATCGGGCGGCAATCCCGGCAGAATAGAGCCTTCAGGGTTGCGTCCGGTAACAGTAATTTCTGCATCGGTATAGGTGAGAATATCTTGGGCAACGCTGCTGCCAATTCGTCCGCGCCCGCCGACAATCAAAACTCGGTTTGTCATCGCTCAAAAAAGGGTAACGCCATACTTCAGTTTCTCAACTTTGGGCCTGTCTTTTCATCCACATAAAGTATGAATTTGCGGTAATATTAGGTATCAAGAGCGATGTCCCAGTTATCCGCAAGCGAGCCGGGGCAAAGTAACTCTCTAAAACAACCATGTCTTACAATGAGTTCACCAGCATTGAAAAAGTCAAACAAGCCTTTGGTTTGACAACGGTTGAAGGCGTGCGATTTTCCCCATCCAATGTTAGCCAAGTGAGTTGTGAAAGATTAGGCATTTGCCT
Source organism: Microcoleus sp. BM001215392 (assembly GCF_036700185.1). Lineage (NCBI taxonomy): Bacteria > Bacillati > Cyanobacteriota > Cyanophyceae > Oscillatoriales > Microcoleaceae > Microcoleus > Microcoleus sp. BM001215392. Next base: position 9,989 of record NZ_JAUBOJ010000121.1, read on the forward strand.
GTTGTGCTAAAATCCAAGTTAGGCGAGCGCCCTAAATTTGAGGATTTTTTTGAGGGGCGATCGATATTTTACCTTAAAATTATTAGGATTTAAACACTATGGCACAAAAGAAACATGACTTCTGAGGGTAACGTGGCTGATACGGGTATCTTACAAGAAATGTATCAGTTAATGAGAGAAAGTTTAACAGAGGACAAATGCGAAGCGTTGAAAATCATCCTAGAGGATGCTAAACGAAAAGAAGATACTGCCAAACAAGTGAGAATATACCGGACTCAAAAAGCTTGCGGGTGCAAACACAGCCGACATAGTGGCGGCAGAAAGAAAAGGTAAACTCGGATCGGCAACATTAAAAAAAATTAGCGCGAGTGCTCTAGGAATAATACAAGTATGAATAAACAAACAGTAGAAATCCTGCTAGATAATTGTGATTCAAACAACCAATCTCGGCAAGCTGAAGCAATTATAGATTTGCTTGATGCCCGAGTTTATGAGGCTGTACCAAAAATACTCAAGTTGTTGAATTCAACCGAGGTGGCTATTCGTTCCAATGCTGTATATGCGTTAGGTTATTTAGGAATTGAAGAAGAAGAGACCGTGGGTCTTGCATTAATGCCTCTGCTAAAAGATCCAGAAGAACTGGTGAGGTCTGAAACAGTTGAAGCGCTGGGCGAACTTGTTTATACTCCTGCGATCGCACCAATAGAGCATATCTTAAGAAATGACCCTTCAGCACTGGTGCGCGCATCAGCAGCAGAAACTCTCGGATATTTAGAAGACCCTGAAGCAATAAAAACTCTTGAGCTTTCACTGCTTGATGCAGATGAAGATCGAGCAGTTAGAGGCTATGCTGCTAACTCGATAGGGATTTTAGGCACATCGCAGCTATTGCCCAAACTGGAAAAGTATCTAAAATTGGAGCTTCCTTTATCAGTAAAAGCTGAATTGCTGGGAGCGAGGTATTGGTTGGGTGCGAAAGAAGATATCAAGCAACTATTAAGTTTGTTGGAGAATGCTGATGAACTTCTAGCGATTATAGTGCTTAATATCTTAACAGATTTGACGGAACGAGAACCAGCGCCAAATCTCGCCAAAGATGCCCCTGAGTTAGATAAAGTATTGAGTGCGATCGCCCAGCGATTTCCTTTGATGCGGCATCAAGCTGAACAAATACTGCCAGAATGAATAAATCAAAACAAAAAACGCAGATCTGATTCATCTGCGTTTATCCGCGTTCATCGGCGATTGCTAAATCTTACTTCTAGTTAATCCGAAACACCGACTTAGCCGTCGATTTCAGAGAATTAGCTGCATCGCTCAACGTTTGCGCGATCGGCTGCTGCGAGTGCATGAACACGCGAGCCGTATTGCGTCCGGGCATCCCCGAAATCGAGCCGCCGGGGTGCGTGCCCGCACCGGTGAGGAACAAACCGTCGATCGGCGTTTTGTAGTTCGCCAACTCGGGTAACGGACGGAAAAATATCATCTGATCCAGCGTCATGTCAACGTGGTAATAATTCCCCTTCAGCGCCCCCAAACGCTCTCCCAATTCCGCCGGACTTTCGACGCGGCGGCCGATAATTGAGTTCTTGATATTGGGCGCGTATTCTGCTAATTTGTCAATGCAGCGATCGGCAACTTTGTTTTTCAGCTCGTCCGTCCAACCCGTACCGTGCTGACCGGTTCCTTCAGCATTTTCGATTTGGTAGGGAGCAAAAAATTCAATCCAAGCCGTATGGTGTCCGGGGGGAGCCATTGACGGATCTCGTACCGTCGGAAACACGACATACATCGACGGATCGGAATCGGGGATTTTGCCGATCGCAGGCTCGGTGTGAGCAATTTCCACGTGTTTCACCGAATCAGCAATCAACACAGAACCCATCAAATATTCATCCCGATGGTTCCAGCGATCGAACTTAGGTACTTCATTGAGAGCTAAGTCAATTTTCAGAATTGTCTCATTGTTATTGACAATTTTGCGCTCCAATCTTTCGCGCAAATTCGGATCGGCACTGTCCACATCGCTGGAGTCCATCAAGTGCAGAAACAAACGCTTCGCATCAATATTAGAAATGACGCCTTTAGTAGCTCGATATTCTGTGCCGCCTGCAACTCGAACACCGACAGCGCGGCCGTTATCAACTAATATTTTCTCGACGTGCTGGTCGGTAAGTATAACACCCGCATAGGTTTTCACTAAATTGACCAGCGCTTGCACCAATGCACCCGTTCCTCCGCGCGGCCTCGCCATGCCCGGATTGTGGCGCATTGCCATCATAATTGCGCCTACAGCAATGGTTTTTTGTGAAGGAGGCGCGCCCAACTCTGCGGCCAGTCTTGCCAAAGGTGCTTTCAGAAATTCCTCATCAAACCACTCGTTGAGAATGTCCTCAGCGCTGGTAATCATCGTGCGAATAAAGTCCAGCGTTTTGTCTGGAGAACCGATGACTGAAAATAAGTCTTTGAGTTTAGCAATATCGTAGTTGCCAGCAATATCTATGATGGATTTTGGCGGCGCGTTAAACATCGGAATCATTGCACCTAAAGCGCGCTGCCAAAAATCCGTATATTCGGCATATTTTTTAGCATCGCGCTCGTTGTAGCGGGCAATTTCCGCACAGGTTTTTTCTACGGAACCGTGCGCTAAGAAATATTTGCCGTCTGGATGCGGACAAAACGCAACTGGATCGCAGTAAAGATATTCTAATCCGTATTTTTCCAGTTCTAATTCTTCTACAACCGGCCCTAAATGGATAAATTCGTGGTCGATCGCGCACAAGTTGAATTTAAAATCTGGTAATTCGGGAATCGCAGCTTCCGTAGTCGCCGCGCCGCCGGGAACTGAACGTTTTTCTAACAGAAGAACGGTATATCCGGCTTTGAGGAGATAAGACGCACAGACAAGCCCGTTGTGACCTGCTCCTATGATAATCACATCATACGTTTGCATAGATGAAGCTCTGGGATAGGATGTTTTGCTCATTTTACAAATGTTAACAACTTTGCGGGCTCTATCAATAGAAATAGATTCATCTTAAGAGATTAGTTTGAGCATCTTACAAAAGATGGATTTATTACTAAGTGCTGCTGTGCGATCGCCTTTATTTCCTCTTGAATTTACCGAGCGAGCGCCACGTTAATTTGCCCAGAATCATATCACAAAAACTTTAATTTATCGGCATTACAGAAAAACTTAACAATCCGTAGGATTTCCCAGATAAACTATTGTTTTGTAAACCAATGAAACAAAGCCGCGCTCGCCGCAGTGAGCTTGATAAAGTTCGGTTAAATCCGAGATAAGTTTCTGCAAAGGAGGCCCGGAGTTCGGCATATAAGATGAGCTTTGTGCCCGTCCGATTAACCCTGCTAAATCTAAATCTTGTCTGTTAGCAAATTCGCTCGATCGCACATTAGTAAAATCTGCACTCGCAAGCATTGGTTCGATCGAGCGATCGTGCTTTTGGGTAGGATAGCTCTGGGAAGCGCTCTTAACAATTTGAGTGTAGCCCTGTGTCAGCGCATCCGCGCGATCGCGCAAATTCCAAACCACCGCCAACCTTCCCGAAGGCTTGAGAATTCGCCGAAATTCTGGTAAAGTTAAAACAGGATTGAACCAATGGAAAGACTGGAAACACGCGACTAAATCGAGCGATCGGTCAGGCAAATTAGTGGCTTCCGAAGTTCCGTCTCTAAAATCTACCAAAGTATGAGGTGCAGCCGCTTGTCTCATCTCGGCATTGGGTTCGATCGCTAATACTCGAACCTCTCTTTCTGCTAAGAGACGGGAAGAAATCCCCGTACCTGCACCGATATCGGCTGCGGTTAACCGTGAAGGTTCCCCAAGTCCTGCTAAAATCGCATCGATCGCAGCGGCTGGATAACTCGGGCGGTACTTGACATAATCGGCGGCGCGATCGGAAAATCGACCGAGTGGATTCATCTCATAAAGTGGCGGCTTGGAGTTATCAGTCATTAGTTATGAGTTATTGGTTATTAGCCATCAGCAATCATACCAAATCTGGGTTAGGATCGCCCTTTATTTTCTTAGTCCGCGAAGGCGGACTTCGTTTTTGTAGAAGCGATTTTAATCGCCGAATCATAGTTCGATCGTAGCGCGGAACTGGCGATCGGCGAACAATATTAATATTCATCTACAAACTGCTCGTGAACCCACACAAATTCGCGCCGTCTATTCTGCACCCGAACTAAGCCACCAAAACCCGGATCTTTGGCTTTCAGCAGATCGTGTAATTTTCGTAAAACTGAATCTTTCGCCATGATTGGTGCTTCGTCCTGTTGCCAATCTGGGATATCACTTTCGTCAGAAAAATTAGTAGCTAAATCGCTGGCTTTCAAGGTAGACTCGATGCTTTTTTGTCCTAAATCGAGTCCCTCTTCAATTCCTTTGTAGGTGGCTTCATCTAGTATTAACTTGGTTGCCGAGTTTGCGACTGGTAAGACTAGACTCAGGGTTCCCGTCAAAATTTTGAGATAGGGGGCTGCTTTTGTAAACCATTCGCGCGATACTTCCAATTCATAAACTCCTTTCTTCTTGTCGTGAGGATTTAAGGCGGGAAGGGGCCGACGAGAGTGTTCGCACCAGAGGGTAATTTGAAACTTGGTTTTTATCCATTTGGGGCTATCGAAAAACCTTGGCTCGATAGGTTTGAAACTGAACAGGCGCGGGCCATCTTTCGCTTGATCGATGGACATTTGCATCAGTGACGCAAATTGCTCATCGCCTTTGCTGAGAATAACCCGCTGTTCCTGAGATAATGACTGAAAGCGTTCTTCTGCTCGAATATCTAGAGTCCCTATCTCTCTAAGGACATTATTTAGATCATCTCTTACATTTTGGAATTGCTCAATGATTTCTTGGGATGGAGGAGAAGCAATCGGCGCGTTATTGAGCAAAGAATCGATGTTTTGCCATTTATTACAGATGGGACATGGATACTCATGGCGATCGTCTTTTTTGCTCTCAATTAGTTTCTCAACTTCAAATAAGCCGTTTCCAGGTAAATTTTTACCGCAAGGCGCAATACAGGGAACCATCACATTACATCGCAATCCTTCCCAGAAATTCTCGACTAGCCATTTAATCTCTGCGGTGAGATAAGACAAAAACCGTTCTGGATAAGCTGCCCGCACGGTGATTTTGACATCACTATCAATATATTCCAGCAATGCCCGACCGTTGTAGTCGTCGTCAAGCATCAAACCCCGTTGCCAATGGATACTTTTTTCGTAATTGCATCGCCCCAGCGAGTATTTGTGCAAGCGCACAATCAACTGGTAAAACAATCCTTCTGCGACTGCAAGTTGTCCTCGATCGTCCACAATGCGGCAAATTTGTACTTGTTGTCTGTCTCCGGCTTCCGGTTGCTGTCCCCAATTCGGCAATTCCGGGCGTGTATCCGGTACAAGTTGAGCAATCAAACTGGTATTACTGGGTTTAGTTGGGTCGAGCACCACGCGGTAAGATAAATCGAAGCGTTCCATCAGCTTGAGAAAGATGGGATGTAATTCTTTCGGGTAGCCTGTCTCGCCGGGAAACGGGGGATTGCTCCATAATTCGCTCAAATGCTCAAATTCTACTAAGCCATTGCGGCGGCGGGTCATTTGATCATCGAGTACGAAGCCGATCGCCTTTGCCAGCCAGTTGGGTTTGAGAATGACGATATCTCGGAGTATGGAATCGTAATGATAATGGATGATATGCCCCAAGGTATGGGAAATCCGCAGGAAAAGTTCTGCTTGTTCGTTATCGATTCCGTGTTGGGTGCAGATGGCAAGGACATCATTGTAGGGCAGATAGGCTTTGTCGTTTGTCTGCAAGATTTCGCGCACTCGCTGCCATTTGGCGGGAACCGAACGTCCCATTTCGGGAAGAGAGGCGGCGACATTAGCGATCGCCTTTTTTAATTCTGCCAGGCCGGTGCAGGAGTTCTGAGTGTCAGGTTTGCTGTTTACATGGAAGAAGCCAAGCACCGTATCGCTATCGCTGTTGAATCGATCGCAAATTTCCTGTCTGTCAATGTCCGGTTGTCGCTGTCCGGGGCCGCCGTGGGTGGCGACTACGAGCACTTTGGCATCTGGTTCGCGATGCTTAATCAGGGTAATCCACTCTTTGACAAAGCCTTGCTGGGGGCCTTCCCGTGGCTTCCACACGACGAGATATACGGCTGGTGCACTGAAAAATAATTGATGGGTCGATCGATAAACGGGTTGACCGCCAAAATCCCAACCATTGAGGGATATTTCTGTGTCGTTGTCGGGATGGGTGACAATCACTGGCTTAATTTCAATGCCGTGGGTGGTGGGACGACTTTCTAGCCATTCGTCTTCTCGTAATGCTCCGAGGAGACAACTTTTGCCCACTTCGCCTTCACCGATCAAAATCAGTTTGGCTTCGTTCAGGGTGATTTTTGCTTCTGCTTTTGCGCGCAGGTATTGCCAGAGGGCTTCAGTGCCTTGTTCATAGGCGGCGGCGAGGTCGGGATTGAGAGGATTGTTGTCGAGGTTAAGCTCTTGAAACTGTGTGAAGGATGCGATCGCTTGTGGCAGTTCCCTCAGTTGATTGTTTCTTAGGTGAAGCCCACGCAATCGGGTGAGAGAGGTGAGTGCCTCTGGTAGTTCCGTCAGTTGATTGTTGGAAAGCTTAAGCAATTGCAACTGGGTGAGGGACGCGATCGCATCTGGCAGTTTCCTTAGTTCCAGATCGTTAAGATTGAGTTCTATTGATCTCCGTTGCCGTACCTTGTTAATGCGTGACAGTGCTGTCCGATCGCCCTCATTTTCTAACATTGCCAATTCCTTGTTTAGATTTTTGTATATAAGTTCGATCTGCCTTTTGAGATGAAAGGGCGATCTTGAGACATGATTTGATTTTGAATATTGCTTAATCTGACTACAAAATAACACGAATATTTTGGCGATTCGAGAGGTTTGAGTAAGGTTTCTGAATCTCCACGCGCCTAGTCCGAGAAACCGGGTTTCTGTGAGTTTTTATGCCTCTTGACGAGATTTTGCGTAGAAACCCGGTTTCTGAGCCCCGCGCTGAGTCCGAGAAACCGGGTTTCTGTGAGAATTTTCGCCTCTTGACGAG
>NZ_JAUBOJ010000122.1:0-17031 GCF_036700185.1 Microcoleus sp. BM001215392
GCCCCCCCTTGGTAAGGGGGGGGAGTAAGAGTTAGCCCTTTGTTAAGGGTGGGGAGTAAGAGTTAGCATTTTACTAAGGGTGGGGAGCAAGAGTGTCTATAATCCAAAATTTATAATTCACAATTTATATGAGTTCAAAAGTTACCCTCACTATCACCGCAGGTAATCTCAAAGGCAAAGAATTCACCTTTGATACCCGCACAACTTGCATTATTGGCCGCGCGAAAGATTGCTATCCCAAGATTCCCGATGACGACAATCACCGCACGATTTCTCGCTATCACTGTTTGCTAGATATCAATCCTCCCGATATCCGCATCCGCGATTTTGGCAGCAAAAATGGTACTTTTGTCAACACCAAGAAAATTGGTCAGCGAGAAGCACATCAAACTCCCGAAGACGCTGCTCAAATTCAATTTCCAGAGTATGACTTGCAGGAGGGAGATGAATTTACGCTCAGCGATACTTCTTTTCGAGTTGCTGTTGCCCTTGACCCGGAAATTGTCAAAACAGCCCAACAGCAAAAGCCTCCTACTATTCCCTCAAATCAAGAGAATTTGTGGGAAATGCTGAAGGCTTTTCTGTTCAAGGCTGTGGGTGGTAAAAATAATATTGGAGTTCTCGGCGATTATGTTTTGCTGAAGGAGTTGGGTAGGGGTGGTTTTAGTTTAGTTTATTTGGCGCAGCATCAGCAAACAAAAGAACAAGTTGCGCTCAAGGTGATGTTACCAAAAGTAGCGGCGAATCAGCGGGCGGTTAATTGGTTTTTGCGGGAAGTTGAAAATATGAAAGTTTTAAAACATCCCAATGTTGTAGGATTAAAGGAGTTTGGTTATGCTGATGAAACTTTCTTTTTTACGATGGAATACTGCGAGGGTGGCAGTGTTGTGGATTTGATGGCAAAACGCGGTGTTAGCACTTTGCCGATCGCCCAATCTATCGCTATTATTGCACAAGTTTTAGATGGTTTGACTTATACGCACAATGCAGAAATCCCCAATGTCAGATTGGCTGATGGTAGTTTTGCCAAAGGACGGGGTTTGATTCACCGGGATTTGAAGCCGGGGAATATTTTTTTGGGGAATATTGGCGGGAAACAAGTTGCTAAAATTGGTGATTATGGGTTAGCAAAAGCTTTTGACCAAGCGGGTTTAAGCGGCCAAACGATGACTGGTAGTCAAGTGGGTACGCCGTGTTTTATGCCGCGACAGCAAGTGCTTGATTATAAGTATGCGAAGCCGGAGGTTGATGTTTGGGCGGCGGCGGCTTGTTTGTATGTGATGTTGACAGGATTTTCTCCGCGCAATTTTGTGGGGGTTGACCCGTTTTGTGCGATTTTGAATAATGATGCGGTTCCGATTCGCGATCGCACTTCGTCCATCCCTCAACCGTTAGCCACTGTAATCGATCGCGCTTTAATCGACAATCCTGAAATTTATTATAAAAGTGCTACTGATTTTAAACAAGCTCTATTAAACACTATACCACAAAATTAATGAATTTACGATTTTTATGGCAGTCTCCCGAAAATAAACCTCGTTGGCTTGTCCTATTTTTATTCGGTTTAATCGCCGCTTTCGCGATCGCCGTAACAACAGCTTACATCAAAAACGGCATAGCCCAAACAGCCAATCCCACCCTATCTGTAGATGTGAGGGCCGATCGCCATTTTATCAGTCCCGACATCTACGGTATGAACGATTATGCCCTAGATCCGGCAATCGCGCAAGAGTTGCGAATTCCCGTGGAACGCTGGGGCGCCAATCACACTAGCCGCTACAACTGGCTAGTCGATTCTTCCAACGTCGGCGATGACTTCTTTTTTGTCGGCGGCGGCGACAACAAAAATCCCGTTCCCGGTGATTCTATCGATAAAATTATCAAAACCAACCGCAATAACGGTAGCAAAAGCATCGTTACAATCCCGATGATTGGCTATGTAAATAAATTTAGCACCTGGAACTGCGGCTTTCGAGTATCCAAATACGGCCCGCAAGAAAAAACTAATCCTTACATCTTTCCCGAAGGCGATAAATGCGGCAACGGGAAGCGTCCCGATGGCACTTTGATAACAGACAACAATCGCCTTGATGTCAGCATTGTTAGCAATCCAGAATTGCAAAAACCTTGGGTTCAACACTTAGTTAAAACCCACGGTAAGGCTGCTAGCGGCGGCGTGCAAATTTATCAAATGGACAATGAACCAAGCGGTTGGGGAAACACTCACCGCGACGTTCATCCAGAACCGACAAGTTATGACGAATTGCGCGATCGCACTTACGAATATGCGTCAATGGTCAAAGCCACAGATCCCACCGCTAAGGTACTCGGGCCGTCGGATTTTGGCTGGCCGGTTTATGTGGATTCTGGGGTAAAGGGCGATCGCGAAAAACACGGCGGCGTCTGGTTTGCGCGGTGGTACTTGCAGCAAATGCGCGCCTACGAACAGCAAAAAGGTGTTCGCATCCTCGACTATTTCGACGAACACTACTATCCTGTCGTCGATGACCTGTGTTTGGCGAATTGTCCCGCCGGCGATGCTAAGACGCAAGCAGCCCGGTTGCGATCGACTCGTTCTCTGTGGGACAGCACTTATACTGATGAAAGTTGGATTGGTAAATCCAATCCGCCGCTAACAATTATTCCCCGGTTTCGACAGTGGATAAAAGAAGATTATCCAGGTACAAAACTCGCAATTACTGAATACAATTGGGGCGGCATAGAGTCGATGAATGGAGCATTAACCCAAGCCGACATACTGGGCATTTTTGGGCGAGAACAAGTGGATTTAGCTACGCTGTGGGGGCCTCCTAAGTCTGCGGAACCGACAGCTTATACTTTCCGAATGTACATGAATTATGATGGTAAAGGCGGTAAGTATGGCGATACTTGGGTGCGATCGCAAAGCACCGATGGGGGACAATTGTCAATCTACGGAGCAGAACGTACTGGTGACGGTGCTTTGACGCTGGTCATCATTAACAAAACCAGTAAAAACTTGACCAGTAATTTGAGTCTGAAAGGCTTTAACCCCGGTGCCAAAGCTCAAGTTTACACCTACAGCGAGGCGAATTTGCTGGCGATCGTCCGTCAGAGCGATTTAAGTGTCAGCGCTGCTGGATTTAAGGCAACTTATCCCGCTAATTCTATTACTTTGGTTGCCATTCCGAAAGCGTAATACAAAATCGGCTTAAATATCCCCTCTTATTCTTAGTCCGCGCAGGCGGACTTTGTTTGTGTAGTAGCGGTTTCAACCGCCGATTATCAAAGAGGTTTTGAACTATTAAGCATCGACCATCCAATTAATACACATCTGCATTTGCTCGTGCATTGTTTCTCGATCGGCATTATACCTGCGCCCGTGTCCCGGCAACACCCACTCAAAGTCATAATTAGCCAAGTTTCGCATAGACTTGATTTGTTCCGGCCAAGAATACCAACAAGCCGTAGGAAAGCCAATTAGCTGCTGCCAATTGTCCGACCAAGCTAGATGGTCGCCGCTGAACAAAAACTTGTTATTATACAGCAAAACAGTGTGACCTTTCGTGTGACCCGGAACAGGTACAATTAACAAATCATCTGCTATTTGATGCGGTGCGCTGCCCGACAATTGAATTTCTACACTGCGAGTATCCGCGTTAATTTCGTCAGCATGAAGAATGCGATCGCACCCAAAACGATCGCGATATTTTTGATGGTCGGCTACGTCGTCGCGGTGAGTCAAGTACAAATAGCGAATCCCACCCATTGCTTCAATATTTTTGACTAGCGGCGGCACAAAACGCGGAGAATCAACTAAAATGTTTCCTTCGGGGCGGACAATTAAATAACTCGCCGCGCCGTAGGATTTCTCTGAGTGGTAGCCGCAGTGGTAGATATTTTCGGTGACGAGTGCCGGCAAAAGTTCCTGAACTTCTTTGATATTTTTCGGTTTTTCAACAGTACCGATCGAACTTGTGGGACAAGACAAAAGAGCCGCAAGACCTCGCATGGATGCTGTTTCGTTTGTCGGCTGCTGGTAAACCGCAGATTGTTCTCCGGCTTGAGTAAATACTTCCGGTGCCATCCACCGACAAGTATCGCAGTCAATGCAGCTACTATCTACGTAAAAATTACCGCTGATATTTTCGGGGCGGCGCAAATTTATATGAGCCATTTTTTCACCTTTTAATCACAAATAGAAATTTTGGTAACTTAGTATAACTAGCATCCCCGACATCCCGCCGTTCGTTTCAAACCCCCGTCTCAAAGCACAAGTCGGTTAAAACCGACTGATAATTACTGCCTATTTATTGACAGTAGCTTAGTATCAGTCCTATGCAAGAGGACTTTCGCTCCATCGGCAGGGGTTTAAACCCCTGCCGGACTATTGGACTACTGTTTCTGGTCAGCAGGAAAAGCACCAGCTTTCACCGCTACAGTAACAGGTTTGCCCTCGCGGCTCAACTCAAGCTGTAGATTGGTGCCTACTTTGCTACTCTCGACAATTTGCTGTACGCTGCCAGCATCGCTGACTTCTTTACCGTTGATTTTCTTGATCACGTCAGCAAGTCGGACTCCAGCTTGTGCGGCCGGAGAATCTTTGGCAATTCCCAGAACTAACACGCCTTTATCTTCAGTCAGTCTCAATTTGGCGTTGGGATTTTTATTGAATTCTGCCTTGACTTCCGGAGTAATGCTCAACATCCGAACGCCGAGATAGGGATGTTCGGCTTTTCCGGCGGTGACTAATTGGTTGGCAATTTGTTGTGCTCGATCGATCGGAATTGCAAAACCCAAGCCTTGGGCGCCTTGAATAATCGCCGTATTCATCCCGATAACTTGACCGCGCTGGTTCAGCAACGGGCCGCCGGAATTACCGGGATTGATCGCAGCATCGGTTTGGATAAAGCTGACGCGCTTGTCGGGAACGCCCACATCGGCGCTAGAACGGCCTGTAGCGCTGATAATGCCCACAGTAACGGTATTGTCCAAACCGAGGGGATTGCCGATCGCGATCGCCCATTCTCCCGGCTGTAACTCTTCAGATTTGCCCAAACTCACCACAGGTAAATTGGTAGCTTCAACCTTAACGACAGCCACATCAGTAACTGTATCTACACCCAAAACTTTACCTGCTAATTCGCGGCCGTCCTTCAGTTTTACCGTCACTGTATCCGCGCCGTCAACAACGTGAGCATTAGTCAAAATGCGGCCGTCGGAACCAAACACAAAGCCCGAACCGGAACCCCGCTGAACTCGATTTCCCGGTTGAATCGGAGAGTCAGGGCCGAAGAAGCGGCGGAATTGCTCGGGGAGCTCATCAGGAGCTTGGTTCTTCACCGTGCGAGAAGAATTGATTCGCACCACTGCCGGCCCGACTTCCTGCACAACTTTAGTCACAAAATTAGCATCTTGATTCGGCAGTATGTTGGCAGGCAATGCTGAGATTGGTGCTGCGGTTGCAGGTTCTGATTTGAGCGCGTTAGAACTTCCAGGAACTTGGGCAGAAGTTAGACCGCTACATCCAACTGTGGCGGTGGAGCCGAGCAAAACTAGGGATAAAAAAGCCAGTTTTTTAGGCAAAGAGAAACGGCTGTAACGCTGAGTTTGATTTTGCATATTTTTGGTTGACATAGTATTGATTTCGTGAGAGTTAGAGGCTGAGTTATAATTATGGTTTTGCATTTTTAGCACCTACTGTAATTAGGTTAGAACTAAATGTTCTTTAATTTTAATTCAAGCATTTGTTTGATGTTCTTGCCTGGTGGGGTTTACCCTACAGGGTGGGGTAGAAACCGGACTGTGCCTAGTAAATAGTTGATTCGCGTGTTGTCAGGGCTGGCTACCGTTGTCATAATATAGACTACGGTAGCCAGCCCGGATATTCCGCATTTTCCGCGAAATATTCATGAAATCAGTCTCCATCAAATTTGTTCGAGCGTTCGGACTTCAGTCCTCGGATTTTCATGAGGACTGAAGTCCGAATGCTCGAACATTAATCTAAAATTATATTATTGCTCAGCAGGTTCAATGGAACTAATCGCATCGGCTTCCATCAACTTGTTTCTGGAAGTTTCCCAAGTATCAACAGTATTTTTAATAAAACCAGCCATCGGTACAGCAACTAACAAACCTGCGACTCCCGCCACCTTCACCCCAATTAGCAGCGACACTAAAATCCACACGGGATTGAGACCGATAAAACCGCCTAACAATCGAGGAGCAACCCCGCTTTCAATTACCTGCTCGATGACTGTAGCCACAGCTAAAAGCGTGACTCCGAGCCAAAAATTGTTTAATACTATCAGCAAACTGACAACGCAAATACTGAAAGGCGCTCCGAAGGGAATCATTGTCATTACGCCCACGCCCAAACCGAACAGCAATCCGAAAGGAACTCGCAAAATTAAAAAAGCCACAGTCATCGACAATCCCATTAAACCCGCCAAAGTTGCTTGGCCGACGAAGTAGTTGTGGAAGCTTCGTGCTAGCAACTGCCGCAATTGCACGCTGATTGTGGAGGGAAACCACTTAAACAATCCTTCCCACAGGCGATCGCCGTGCAAGAGCAAGTAAAATGTTAGGACTATGGTCAGCATAAAATTCAGCAGACTGTCAGCCGCACCCAAGCCAAATTTGAGAATTTCACCCGTGAGAGACTGCAATTGAGTTGAAAGTCGATCGCTCAATTGATTAGTCAAACCGCTAACATCAATGGGGAGACGGCGATTTTCCGCCCACTTGTGGAACGCTTCAATCTGTTCTGTACCAGAAACTATCCAAGTCGGTAATCGGGTGGCGAGTTCAGTAATTTGGTTCAGCAAAATCGGAGCCAGAGTGACGCCCAAAACCACCAATACCAGCAAAGTCAAAAACAATACCGCCAACACCGCGCGATCGCGCTTCAAGCCGTATCTGCGCAGAAAGCGTACTGGATAATCTAGCAAAAAAGAGAACACTGTCGCGACTACCAAAACGGTAATCAGGGCGCGAAAATATTCAAATACTAGGAGGGCTAACCAGCAGTTGAGTACCGCTAGAGGAAATAACAGTCCGTAAGTCCACCACTGCGGCAGTTTAGTGAAACGTCTCATCTAAGTTAACCGAGTTAAATTTTGAGATGCCAGATATGAGATTGACGCTGCTATTGGCAGTTTGCCATTAACTATTTTATTGAGCATTTATTTATACCCTGCTGCTGAATTTTCTGGCGTTGCTAGACCCGCAGCACAAATATGGCTGCTGGCAGGCAATACCTGCCACAACCATCTTATCTCGTTTCGGCTGGTACGGATATATTACTTGCGGAGTAACTTATTTTGTGCTGTTGGTACGAAAGTAGTTAGCAGCTCTCAATTCAACTTTTTTCCCCGTGCCGTTCGAGAGCTAATTGAATTAAACGGTCTGCTAATTCAGGGAAAGAAATACCATCATGCGCCCACATTTGCGGATACATACTGGTAGCTGTAAAGCCGGGGAAAGTGTTGATTTCGTTAATCAAAACTTCTCCGGTGGATTCAACGTAGAAAAAGTCTACCCGCGCTAACCCTGCTCCATCAATAGCTAAAAATGCTCGCACTGCCATTTCTTGGATTTGCGAGACGATCGCACTGCTGACTTTTGCCGGAATTGAACACTCGGATTGTCCCTGAGTATATTTAGTTTCGTAGTCGTAGAAATCGCTTTCAAAACTAATTTCTCCCACCGTTGAAGCTTTAGGGTTATCGTTGCCCAAAACCGCACATTCTAATTCTCTAGCAACCACACCAGCTTCCACAATAATCCGCCTGTCATAGCTGGCGGCGCTATCGAGAGCTGCTTCTAACTGATCGCGCGATCGAGCTTTTGAAATGCCCACAGACGAACCCAAATTAGCAGGTTTCACAAAGCAAGGATAGCCCAGCTCTGCTTCAATTTCGTCGCACAGTTTGGGGAAAATGCAAGGATTAGACCAGATTTCGGAACGATTGACAGCGATGTATTTTACCTGCGGTAAACCTGCGTTAGCAAAAGCCATTTTCATCGCAATTTTATCCATTCCCACCGCCGAACCCAAAACCCCGGAACCGACAAAAGGAACTTGCAATAATTTCAGCAATCCTTGCACAGTACCGTCTTCGCCGTTAGGCCCGTGCAAAACCGGAAACCAAACATCTACGCCATTAAAATTAGGAAACTGCCAAGCTTCTCCTGGTTCTGACTCTATTTCCAGAGGTTGACCGGCGGCTAAGACTTGCTGGGGTAAGGTTCCCGACAGCCAGCGACCGTCTTTTTGGATATAAAAGGGCAGAACTTCGTATTTAGAGGCATTTTCGTCAGCAGCGAGGGCCCGGGCGATCGCCCGCGCCGAACTAATAGAGACTTCATGTTCGCCCGATCGCCCCCCGAACAGCAGCCCGATCCGCATCTTCGTCATTTTTCCATACTCCCGATACTTTTTGACAAATATACACGCAGTCAGCGCAGCTACAACAGGAAGTATTCGACAGAAAGCGAGAATCCGGGATAAATAAACAAGCTCAGAAACCCACACAACAGACGCATCAGATCGGAGCTACTGGGGCTGAATTGGTTTCACAAAACTGCTGTTAGCCGGAACAAAACAATTGCTCGGCCCGCCATTACCCTCGGTTTTTTCTATAAAAAACCAAGGTTGATGTTGCGAATCGTACAAAACCCCCAATCCGCTGGGGCCGAGATAGATTTCAAAATTCTGCCCCGGTTTCAAAGTACCAACAACAGGCCAACTAGCAATATTTAAATTAATCTTGCTCCCTGGGTCTTCTATTTCCTGAATAGAGTGCGAGCCCATGCGACATTTAACACCGTTCGGGTCTGAATTTGTGGCTTCCCAATATCGGTGAGATGTTCTTTTATACTCTCCGCGTTCGTTTGGCTGCGGCAATTCATCTTCTGCATCTGTTTGAGGAATTGTTTGGGGAGTTGACTGTTGTGCGTCGAATTCTGAACTTTGTGTCATGGATTTAAACTCTTTTTTCTTAATAAAAATCAAATCTAATTTGACCGCCAGCCACCCACCTAACATCCTGTTGCTGTCGATCGCCTGCCAACAAGGTTAGTAGTGAGGACTTCAGTCCGCATCCATCCGAGGACTTAAGTCCGAAAAAGGTTAGTAGTGAGGACTTCAGTCCGCATCCATCCGAGGACTTAAGTCCCAACGATCGAATCAATCTCGATCGGAACTGACACTCTAAGAGGAGTTAGTTTTGAGGTACGAAGTTGCGATGAAAGCGGTCTTATATATTATATACTAGCGCTTTCATCGCCACAACGTACCTTGACAGCAAGGTGGCTGCGGGTAAACCATACAACCCAAGCTCTTACAGCATTTCTCCAGTCAAACTAAAAGCGCGAATATCAGTAATTTTAACACGCACAATTTGCCCAGCCAATTGTGCAATATCGCCCTTAAAAAATGTGAGGCGATTGCCGCGAGTGCGCCCCATCACCTGACTTGGATCTTTAAGATTCTGGACTTCCACCAAAACCTCCTCAGTGCGTCCAAAATAGCGCTGCGATCGCTCCATAGCGGTTGTAGTCACGACATGATTGATGCGTTGCAGGCGATCGGCTTTCACCTCCTCACTCAACTGATTTTCCCACAAAGCAGCAGGCGTTCCCGGGCGAGGCGAATAAGCAGCAGTATTCACCAAATCAAAACCAACATCTTCGATCAACTTCAGAGTCTTCTCAAACTGAGCCTCCGTCTCCCCAGGAAAACCCACAATCGCATCAGCCGTAATCGAAGCATCAGGCATATAACGGCGAATCATATCAACAATTCGCAGATATTTCTCCTGAGTATAACCCCGAGACATCGCCTTCAGAATATCATTATCCCCCGACTGAAAAGGCACGTGAAAATGTTCGCAAACCTGCGGTAACTCCGCACAAGCCTTAATCAATCGTTCATTAAAATAGCGCGGGTGGCTAGTAGCAAATCTCAGGCGATCGACACCAGGAACATCCTGCACAAAACAAAGCAAATCAGTCAAAGTATGCAGGTTGCTACCATCCGGTTTCGTCCCCGGCAAATCGCGACCATAAGCATCAATATTCTGCCCCAACAAAGTCACTTCCTTATAACCTTGGCGCCCCAAATCTTCCATTTCCGCGCGAATAGCCTCCGGTGTTCGCGACTGTTCAACCCCGCGAACATTCGGCACAACACAATAAGTGCAGCGTTCATTGCAACCATAAATAACATTCACCCAAGCAGTCACCTTACTGTCGCGGCGAGGCTTAGTAATATCCTCCATAATCTCCACAGCTTCCGTCGCCACAACTTGATTACCCTGAAAAACTTCTTCCAGCAAATCTTCAAGTCGGTTAGCGTGTTGCGGGCCCATTACTAAATCTAATTCCGGCACTCTGCGCAACAGTGCTTCACCTTCCTGCTGAGCCACGCATCCAGCTACAACTAAAGTTAAACCCGGTTCTTGGCGCTTGCGGTGAGCCTGCCTTCCGAGATTAGAATAAACTCTTTGTTCGGCATTATCGCGAATCGTGCAAGTATTGTAGAGAATCAAACTAGCCTCGTTCGGGTCTTCCGAGAATTCAAAGCCCATATTTTCCAGAATGCCGGCCATCCGTTCCGAGTCGGCTTTATTCATCTGGCATCCGAAAGTGGTAATGTGATAGCGGCGGGGTTTAACGGTCATGGCGAATTGCAGGAAAATAAAAAATCTAGGTTTTCAACCTTAACCAACTATTATATAACAAGTCTAAACCCTTTGTGAACTTTTATTTTTCTTAATTCATTTAAAAACAACTTTCACAAACCTGTAGGGTGTGTGAGGCGCGGCGATCGATACCATTGCTAAGAATTATTGCTACAATATATTTTGGGGTTTGTTTACAATATCTGGTGCTGGTGGTGCGTCGCTATTAGATTGTCGATTTTGATGCAGATATTTATCGCAGGCGACACACCCTACAAACCATTGGTAAATTTTTATTTTCTCAATTCATTTGAAATATGTAGGGTGTGTGAAGCGCGACGATTAATTTCCGTCACTGACAATCAATGTTCAACCGCGCTTCACGCACCAAAACTATAATTAACTCAACGACCATATTGTGTCTTCAAAAATACGAGAATTGTTTGAGCAATAGCCTGGGAAGCCAAATAAGGAACCCCATTTCCCACAGTTTTAAACATATTAGTCAGCGTCATATTATTCGGCAGCGCAAACTCTTTTGGCAGCGACTGAATAGCCAGTGTTTCTGCAACCGAAAGCCTGCGAACTTTGTAAGGATGCAAGTGAACTTCGTTATTTCCATAACAAGCAGTCGGCGAATAACGCCAGCGGTGCAGGCGCTTGAAAGATTTTTTTGAATCGTCTCCCTCATCGACCTCAGCAAACCTTTTAATACCGGCTCTGGGTTGAAAATAATGTTCAGCGTTGGGATGGTTGAGAACATCATTTTTTTGAAACCAAAACTCAACTGTTAATTCTTGGGTGATGCCATCGGGACAAGGCAAGAAACCATCGCGTACAAAAGCATTTCTTTCAGACCAAGGATGACAAAAAACTTCTGATTTGGGATATAATACCTGAGTTTCCCAGGGGAATAAATTTTCAGGTAACATTGGGTTGGCTTCATCTAGGATAATCCCCAGATTTTTGACAAGATTTTTTTGAAAGCCAATCAAAATAATTCGGTCTCTATCCTGCGGTACTCCATATTCGATCGCATTTATTAAACGTTCCACAAAAAAATATCCCGCATCAGCCAACTTATGCTTGAGTTCGTCGTAAAAAGCTTTATGTTTTTTGGTTCTCCACAAACCTTTGACATTTTCAAATAAGAAGAAATCCGGCTGCTGCTGGCAAATCAATTCAATGTACGAAGCTGAAAGTTTACCTTTATCTCCTTCCTGTCCTCGGTTTTTACCACCCACAGAAAAGTCAGGACAAGGCGGCCCCGCGATAAAGCCAATAATATCGTATTTCTTGCGAGCATCCTGCATCAATTCCCGCAGGCGAGAAGCTGGTTTTCGCCCTACAAGTTGAGTGATATCTGCTTCCTCTGCTTCGCAGTATCCGTATTCTGGTAGCGGCAAATTCAGGCACTGCCGAGAGTAGCGGTATGCTTGCATGAAAGGTGGGAAAATTTCATTGACATAGGCTACATGAAACCCACTTAATTCAAAACCGAGGTCAAGGAATCCCGAACCGGAAAAAAAGGAGAATATACAGGGAGAACGGTACATTAAATCATCCCGGTTATTGTAAACTAAGCTTACTATAAATTCGGTTGGCGTGCACCTGACTATTGCTAAAAGTCGCAGAACTCCGCGCCGGACAAGACAGTGCCGTTTCCCTACTCAAAACTATTAGACAACAACATTGTCTTCATGCGCTTTCCTCTATCAAAAATATCTGCGTTCATCTGCGTCAATCTGCCTGACATCTGCGGTTTCCCTCTATTCTAAAATATTTATGAAATTCAAGTCTATTCTTAAAACCATTGACCGCCTCGGAAACGCCAGTAGGGAAACAAAATCCGCATGAGTGTTTGCGATGCCAGATAAATAGCCAGCCACACTAAACTATAATGCAATGCAAAAGCTCCCAAATCAAAATCTTGCCCAGGTATTCCGGGCAAACCGATAATTTTGATTAAAAATAAGACAAAAAGTGCTTCCCAAATCCCGGCGATTAATTGAAATGCTCCGGGCCAATCTCGATCCCATCGAAACTGCTGGATGTATATATATAAAGCATCCCAGCCGATGCCAAAAATTGCTACATAGCCTAAAATCCAGAAAAAAATCGCGCCGGATTTGGATGTGATTAAACCTATAAAAAATGGCAGCGTTACTAAAACACCTATGGTTGCAAATAATAATATTCGAGTTTGCCAGCGGCCGAATAAGGTGGGGGTCATTCGATTTTAGATTTTGGATTTTGGATTTTGGATTTTGGATTGGGGATTGGGGATTTGAGATTGAATGCGAAGCGCCTTCGATTTGGGATTAAGATTGGGGGTTTTAAATTGAAGGAGAAGTTATAAGAGTTTGAGGACTAAAGTCCTCACTACGAACTAATTTTATCGTTCTGCTTCAAATTATCCTGGAGATTTATTTAAAATCCACTTTGACCATTGTAGGAACGATCGCCAAACAGTCAATTTCCCAACACCCGCAGCTCCGTTAGCTGCCAGACTTTCAACGGAACGCAGGGCTGCGTATTGCAAGCCCAAAAAGCTGTCCACGGGCGCGTAAGGCCCGCCTAAGGTAATCGCGCCCGCTGTGTACACCCGCCCTTCTGCGTCAAGAGAGGAGGCGTTGCGCAATTCGGGTACTTCAAAATCGTTGTTAACGCTCAAACGTCCCAAATTGTTGAGGGGAAGATTGTATTGAACTACTAAATCTTCCAGCAGGGGACTGGTTTTTACTTTAGCGTCCAAACCCGTAGCGTCAATAATAAAATCAGCTTCTAACTTAATTTGTCCCTTCAGTTCCTTCTCCCGAATGTACGTCACCGTGCGGTTTTGACTGTCGCGCTCGACTCGCTCGACTTCCCCGAAGGTGATTTGATACCATCCTTGACTTAAACCTTGTTTGACTATCCGCCGCCAGTCGCTGCGCTGCGCTGTGGTAGTGCCGCCCCAGTCTGTCAGCAACTGCGGGCGCTGTTCGGGTTTTACTGTTTCCAAAAGTGAGCGGAGTTCCCCACCCCAGCAGGCTTTGGGCCAGTTGAAAGGTTGAAATTCATAGTGATTTTCGACGACTCGCACAGCCCGATCGAATTTGTTACCTTGAGGTTTGGGCGATCGCATCAAATGCAATACTTGAATATTGGCATTTCGCTGTCGTGCTTCGTAAAGTCGCTGCACCACCCGCGAAGCTACGATTCCCCGCCCTCGAATTAACACGCTACCGCCCTTGGCCTCCAACTTTTCGTAAACGCCGTCGTGGCTTTCGTAAGCGTTGACAACTGACTCAAAATCCTGGGTTTTTTCGCGGTAGGCTTGCAAGTCGGGCAAAAATTGAATAGCGGGATAGCCGGTGGCTAAATGTACGTATTTGGCGATTAAAAAAGCACGATCGCGCTCGTTGGCATTAGATCGAGAATAAGCGATCGCGTACCTGCCGTCATCTGTTTTGCGAATCGCCCGCACTCTCCCGTAGCGAAACATCTGATTCCACCCGATGCGCACAGTTTCCCTGTCAATCGAATCAAAGACATTTCCGGCGCGCGGCGTATAAGTTTCGGCAAAAGTCGGTTCCGCAAATACCTGCCACATCAACTTCAGCGATACTCCCAACCGCCCTTTGCGCAATTCCTGCCAAGCTTCCCGCACAGCATAGGGAGGCCAGCCCCAAATGTTGTCTGGACAAGAGTCAGAATTCGATCGCAGGCGCTCTCGCAGCGGAATTTGAGAATTCAGGCACAAACGCCGGTAGCGCGCGTAGGGCTGCTCTTCCATGCCCAGAACGGCAATTCGATCGGCCTTCACGCCACAAATTCTCAGCAAATCCACCCAAATCAAGCTGCCCAAACCACCACCAACAGCAGCCCAATCAACTTCTTCTACAATAGGAAATCCCATAGATTGGAGCGATCGCATTGTCAGTTGATTCGCCTGCAAAAATGCGATCGGCGGAAATTCTCCCTTGCTAGCTGTTTGAGGAAGCGGCGACACCATTTGCGGCCCCAACGCGGGGTCTGGCCCATTGGTCTGCGGGTTAAAGAAAATATGAGAATTGACAGACTGGGTTTCTGTCGAATTAATCGCAAATGAAATGCCGATCGCGTAGGGCCCGATTTGTAGCATATCGCCGTTGGCCAGCACGGATCGGGTTTGGCGGGTGCCGTTGACAAAAGTACCGTTACGGCTGCCGGTGTCAGTGACTACGATACTGTCGCCTTCGGTGGCAATCACAGCGTGTAACCGAGAAACTTGACTGCTTTTGAGGGGAATTCGAGAAACCCGTTGCCCGTCGATTATCGGGGGCATACCTTCAAAAATTCGTCCCAAAGCGATCGGCAAGTCGAGTATCGGGGAGCGACAATCCCCCGTAGTTGTATCTTTCCAAGTCAGTCGCAGGCGCAAGGGTTGAGGATTCATGTCAGTTGTGATTGGTGATTGGTGATTGGTGATTGGTGATTGGTTATTTGGTTATTGGTGATTGGTTATTTGGTGATTGGTGATTGGTTATTTGGTTATTGGTGATTAGTCATTGGTTATTTGTCAGCTCGCACGCTCGCGTAGTCGAAGCGTAGTCATTAGTCATTTGTCATCATTCATTAGTCATCAAAAATCAGGAATAAAAGCAATGATTTGAGCAACTCAGAACATCCTGTCGGGCGTGGCTGTTAGATGGCTTATTAGATTTAACGATTTTATGCAGCATCCCAATTATGTAAAAAGAGTCTTTAATTTGAAAGTATTTTACTCGTTAAATTGCGAAAGATTCCCTAATTTATGATGCCACTCCCCAAAGATGATGCAACTTTATCGAAGCTCAAAACCATTATGCAGTAAGTCATTCCTAATTCTTCAATCTTAAATATCAAATCCTATTAATCAGATTCTCCCATTAAAGTAAATGCCGCCCAGTTGCTAGAATTAGGATATTCCTTTGCTACTGTCAGCATTGCTTGGCCCAGTGCCTGCGCCTTATCAGGATTTACCTGCATTTGGCGATAAAACTCCATCATTAACAAACTGGTTGGCCCATCCGGAACATACCAAAGTGAGACAACAACACTCGTAGCACCCGCAGTCATCAGAGATCGAGACAACCCCATCACGCCGTCGCCAGTAATCGTACCTCTACCAGTATTGCAGGCACTCAGCACCACTAATTCAGCTTGCAGTCGCAAATCTAGGATTTCACTGGAAGTCAGCAAACCGTCATCCGTTTGAGATGCAGCTAGCGCGATCGCCCCCGGTACTTGATTCTCTGTTAACTCATTCAGCAAGCCGTGAGTTGCTAAGTGAATAATTTTAGCATCCAGCATTAGTTGCTTAACTAGGGTTTCTGTCGCTTGTTTGCCAATTAGGGGTTTGGTGTTGAGGATTTGGGAAATCGCGATCGCTTCTGTTTCAGATCCCGGAAGTGGCGCTAACTGCCGCGGCGGATTGCCAATCCAAGGCATTTCTGGATTTCCTACTATCAATATATCTTTTGCTTGCAACGGTAATTGATTATTTTCTCGCCTCCGCTGTCTGGCTGTTCGAGTTAACTGCAATATTTGAATTGCTGGCGCTGTCAAAATAGTATGTTTAGCGATTAAATATTTTCCCTCTGCATCTTGCAAAGCAGCAAAGGGAACCAAAAACAGAGATTGATGGGGAATAAAAATAATTTTTGCTTGGGGATTTGCCGGCAATAAGTCAGCAATCGGTTCAATCAACAGTCGATACATTTGCTGCAAACAATTTTTACCGCGACAGCGAGTAGCAGCGCCAGTTTCTGCGCCCGCAGCTTGGCGGGTGCCGCGCACGAACTCTGTCAGAATACTCTCAGATTGTGGTGTTCCCCTGTCAACAGCAGCCGCGACTCTCGTCACTTCAGCAATTTCTCCCAAACCTGCATCTATATTAGTGAAGTTGCTGCGGCGAAAAAAAATCTTACCCCCTGGCTGAATCACCCAAATATATAATTCGCGACTGCTAATTACAGAATACTCAATTAATGTCGCATTTTGTGCTTTCGCAATTTCCTTGATTTGACTGACAGTCGGCGGTTCAACATTTAGTTGGTTCTCGGAATTCTCCGACTGCTTTTTATTTAATAACTCTACAAAAGCTCTCGCCCTTCCCCGTTCGGCAATTTCTAGGGCGCGATCGGTTTTCTGCTGAGCAACTAAGGCTGTTTGCAGGAAACCATAAGTATCAGCAAGCTGATTCAAAATTGCTGACGCGATCGGCATCAATCATCCCCATTCGCAGCCCATCCCAAATGGCGATCGCCTCCAACAGGATTTTTTGTGCTCGATCGTACTTACCCAACAGATTAGACTTGAATTGCAAAAATCGGAAAACACCCTAAAATTATCTGCGTTTATC
>NZ_JAUBOJ010000123.1:0-16930 GCF_036700185.1 Microcoleus sp. BM001215392
TGACATCTGCGGTTTCTGTATCAATCAAAGACTTATGCAATTCAAGTCTAATGTTTTGCTACCAGGTGCGGAAAAAATTGATGAGGGTGCTAACAGCCATCGCCCGCCAAGAATTGGAGCATTTCGAGCAAGTCTACTAGCGGCCCGAACAGCGCGGGATCGCTTTGGGTTCTTTGTCAGCTTAGATGTGCCACCGTGAACCGGAGAGACTTTTGGATTGTTTGTTGGTTTGTGGTGTGATTGAACCGCGGAGTCACGAACGGCTGGGGCTGTTGGGCGAGAATTGTCCCGATCGGGAATTAGCTAAGCTTTACCGCAGTTTGATGGCGAAGGCAAGCCCGGCCATTACGGAGTTTATGGAATTTTAGCAATAACTTATTTCGATCGCCCTCTTGTGATTGAGCCGCTGGAGCAATTATTATTGCTATAAAGCCAGTTGCTGGCAACTCTCGATCCCCAACCGGTAATTTACAGTTAAAAGTTGGGTGCATTTCCACACTGTCAAATGCCAAATTTCTGTAAATTTACAGTAACCAAAGTACCCAAATAAGTATAATTTGTAACAACTAATGAGAATCCAACATCTCGATTTTTTAATTCGTTCCTGGGAAACGCGCGATCGGGCTGATGCGTTTCATTTAATTCGGGATATTTTAGCAGAGTACGGCTTGCAATGCGAACCTTACGCGGCAGATCGAGATGTCTATGATGTAGAACTGTTTTATCATACCAAAGCTGGGGAATTTTGGGTGGTAGAACGCCTAGGAGAAATAGTGGGTACGGCGGCTTACTATCCGATTGAGCGCGGAAAGAATGCTGTGGAAATTCGCAAAATGTATATTTTGCCGGGAATCAGGGGCAAAGGTTTGGGTAAATTTTTACTGAGACAATTGGAAAGTACAATCATGGCTCGCGGGTTTGATGAAATTTGGATCGAAACTGCTAGCGTGCTTAAGGAAGCTGTTCAACTGTACGAAACTAGCGGATATTTGCCGACAACGGGTGTGGAAACGTCAAGGTGCGATCGGGTTTACAAAAAAGTTATAAAATTTAATCCTGACTACGAACATCATAAAATAGGTTTGTAGTCAGGACTTTAGTCCTTCTTGATGAGGACTAAAGTCCTGACTACGAACATCATAAAATAGGTTAGTAGTCAGGACTTTAGTCCTTCTTGATGAGGACTAAAATCCTGACTACAAACATCATAAAATAGGTTTGTAGTGAGGACTTTAGTCCTTCTTGATGAGGACTAAAGTCCTGACTACGAACAGCTTTTAAATTCTTTTTTGCCGCAACGGAATCTCGATCGCAAATTCGGAACCTTCTGCCAATACAGAATTGCAGGTAAGCTCGCCACCATGTTTTTCTACGATTATAGAGTGCGAAATTGCCAATCCTAAGCCTGTGCCTTTGCCGATGGCTTTTGTGGTAAAAAATGGGTCAAACAAGCGCCGTTTTACGTTTTCGCCCATCCCGGGGCCGCTGTCAGTTATCCGGATCGCCACGCTGCTATTTTTGGTTAGTTCGGTGCGGATTGTAATTGCGAGATTTTTGCTGGTGCGATCGGGTTTATTCATCTCCATTTCCAAGGCGTCGATCGCATTGCTCAACAAATTCATAAATACTTGATTTAACTGACCCGGATAACATTCTACTAAAGGCAAGTTACCGTATTGTTTAATAATATTAATTGGCGGGCGATCTGGTTTGTTTTTGAGGCGGTTTTGCAAAATCATCAACGTGCTTTCAATGCCATCGTGAATGTCCACTTGTTTCATTTCGGCTTCGTCAAGTCTGGAGAAAGTCCGCAGGCTCAAAACAATGTCGCGGATGCGATCGGCTCCGACTTTCATAGATGATATAATTTTCGGTAAATCTTCCACAATATAATCAATTTCAAACGCTTCTCTGGCATTTAAAATTGTGGGGGTAGGCTGGGGGTATTCCTGGTGGTAAAGTTCTAGCAGTTTGAGCAAATTTTCAGTATATTCGCTGGTGTAGCTGAGATTGCCGTAGATAAAATTAACTGGATTGTTAATTTCGTGAGCGACACCTGCAACTAACTGTCCCAAACTTGACATTTTTTCACTTTGAATTAATTGAGTTTGGGTGCGCTGGAGTTGGTGCAAAGTTTGTTCTAGTTGTTGCGTTTGAGCTTGAGCTAATTCGGCTGTTGTGCGGCTTTGGGTGTACAATTCGGCGTGCTCGATCGCGATCGCAATTTGAGCGATCACTGCTTGCATCAGTTCGACTTCCGAATCGCTCCAACTTCGCACCGACAGAGCCTGATAGCAGCTAATCGTCCCTATATCGCCGGAAGCAGTATGAATGGGTAGTGACAGCACTGAGTTAACTTTTGAAGCCTGGAAAAGTTCGCGCACTTCTGCATCTTCTAAAGTGCTGACATCATCAATTTGCAGAATTTGTCGGCGCAAAATCCGCTGGACTGCGACACTAGATTGGTCGTCTACAGCATAAGTACCGAGCAAACTCGGCAAAGCTGCATTCTTGGCTTCGCAAACTATTTCCCAAACCGGAGGATTGCTGTTAGGGCGATACCAAATGAAGATGCACCAATCTAGCTGCATCAAATTGCGAATTTCTTGAACAGCGGTTTCTAAAATTGTTTCTAAATCTAAAGAATTGCGTATCTGGTTGGCAATTTGATTCAGCAGTTGTTCTCTCTGAGCTTGTTTTCTGAGAGCTTGTTCCGATCGCACTAATGTTTCTTCTGCAAGTTTGCGATGTGTTAAATCTTGGACTACTGCTTGGATAATTGTTTCATCTCCAACTTCGATGATTGTCAGCACGACTTCTGCGGGAAAATCAGTACCGTCCGAGCGCTGGTGAACCCAATCAAAACGGTGGTTTCCACGCTCTATCGCGAGAGCCATCATTTCCTTTGCCAAGCTCAAAGAGTCTCTGCCGTTGGGTTGTAAGTCCGGTGAGAATTGACCCGGATTATTGCCTAGAAATTGCTCCTTGCAAGTACAGCCAAATAGTTGTATGGTGGCTTGATTAACATCACAAATAACATTTTTATCTAACATCAAAACTGGTAAACTGGTTAATTCATAGAGCGAGCGAAATTTAGCTTCCGACTGCTGTAATGCGGCTTCTGTTAGTTTGCGATCGGTAATGTCGGCAACCATTGCCAAAGAGCCGATATAGTGCCCTTCTTTGTCTGGCAAGGGAGTAGTAGAAACCATCGTCCACAACTCGCTACCATCTCGGTGCAGCAACTTAAAATCTAGCTGTTTGCTAATTCCTTGACGGTGGCTGCTGAGAATGACTTGGGCGAGCGCGATGCCTTCTGCATCCATGAAAGCAAATAGCGACTGCCCGATCGTTTCCTCTACGGTGCAGCCTAGCATATCAGCCATTTTTTGGTTGACAAAAGTAGTTTTACCCTCTGCATCTATCATCCAAATGCCTTCATCGGCTGTTTCGACAATGCACCTGTATTTTTCCTCGCTTTCTCTCAGGGCTTCTTCTGCTAATTGGCGAGCCGTAATGTTTTGAGTCATTAGCAATCCGCCGGTGATTTCTTGGCGTTCGTTTCTGACTGGCAAAGTATAAGCGAGGTAAGTGCGATCGCCATAGGTAAATTCTGTAACAACTGTTTCTCCAGCCAGCGCCGCCCGATAATTTGGCTCGACAGCATTGCAAAAATCCGGCTCGAAGACTTCCCAGATTGTCTTGCCTTCCATCAACTCTTTGGAAAGCCCCACGGCAGCTAATTCTGTGCCTTCTACCAGGGTAAAGCGCATGGATCGATCGAACAGCATCACCGCACCGTTAGGAATGTTGCTTGCCATAGTGCGGTAGAGCTGTTCGCTTTTTTGCAGTGCTGCTTCGGCAAGTTTTCGATCGCTAATGTCAATCACCACTGCACCGAGGCCGATCGCCTCACCGCCTTTGTCTAGCAGGGGAAAATAAGAACCTGTAACGTGTTGAATAACCCCCGGATTTCTGCGATTGTCACCGCTCATCTCCATGTTAATTAAGGGAGTTTTTGTTCTCAAAATTTGTTCGTACAAAGGCTCTACCATTGGAGCGATATCTGGCAATATTTCGCTGGCAGTCTTGCCGATGTGTTCGGCAGGACTCAGAGAATTTATTTCTGCTAGAAATTGATTGATTTGCACGTACCGCAGTTGAGAGTCCAAAATGCAGAGTCCCGCCGGCGCATTCTGCAAAAAAGCATCAAATAGTGCTTGTCTCTGTGCTAATTCTTGTTCTAAGTTTTTGCGATCGCTAATGTCCCTGATGCAGCCCACACTTCCAATGATTTCGCCACGAACGTCTTTTAACAGAGAAAGTGACAACTGCGAGTCAAACTCTTCTCCAGACTTGCGCTGCATCGTAATTTCTAGGTCGCACTCGCCTGTTTCTTCTAGCTGTTGACCCACAAAGTTAGATAGTAATTCTCGCTGTTGCTGCGGATAAACTAGAGCAATATATTGACCGATTACTTCACTCTTTTCATATCCGTATAGTCTTTGAGCGTGTTTATTCCAACTGGTGATTGAGCCGCGGGCATCCGTGCAAATTACGGCTTCGCGAATTTGCTCTAAAATCTGATTTTGCAGTTGCAGTTGGGATTTTGCTTGTTCGAGCTCAGCAATTTTTTGTTGCAGTAATTCTTGATTTTTTTCCAGTTCCGCCGTCTGGTTTGCTAGCAATGTTTCTAGAGCGAAATCGCACTGCATCGGTGCTGATTCCAGCGGCTGGCTATTTTCATTATTCCCATGAAAAATTTTTTCGGCACTTAGATAAATCGCCAATTCTCCCTCTGTTTCAATTGCTTGCTCGGAAACTCGCACGGGTACAAGATTGTTGTTTTTGTGTTTGTAGGCTGCTGAGCACGGGCCCGTACAGGTGTTTTTTGCGGGAATTTCTAAATATTTTGCTCTCCCAGCGCACTCTGTTTGCAGAATTTCCCAGTAATTGAGGTTGAGAGTTTCTGCAACTGTGCAGCCTATAATACTGGCAAAAGCTGGATTTACGTCGATAAAAGTCCCATCTGTCCGGCACAATGCCAGTCCGAGCTGGCACAGTTCTAATAATTTGCTGTTGCTGCGATCGCTCCGGTCTTCTCCTAACTGGCTTTGCATCTGACGTAGCTGGCTTGGGTTATTTAATTATATATTTATTCTCTGATTTATTTTGGTGATTGTTATCACTTAGCAACAAATAAAGAAGTGCGGCAACGGATTATTTAACAGATGTTACAGATATAACGGAGCTAACGGATAGAGGGAAGTGAGGCAACGGATTTAATGGATGTAACCGATCTAACGGATAAATGCTGAGTTTGGAGGGAATAAATTCGAGGCAAGTTCGCTAACGATCTATGTACGCAATTTCACGTAAGTCTGCGGATGGAAGAGAGAGGGAAAAAGAGAGCATCGGCAAGGAAAAAGCAGTAAAAATGAACGCAGAGGAGGAAATGGGAAATGAGAATAAACCAGCCCAATCGCAAAACAAGAAGTACAAAATTGGTACAAAGACCATGAATTTATACATAATATCTTGTATCGAATATCTTCCCTCTAACCTCTTGCTTATTCCCTCTTTTAACGCGCTCGCGAAGCTTTGATCGCCTTCTTCCCTCTTGCCCCTTCTGTCTTCTCTCTTCTGTCTGCCAACTGCTTTCGGACTCAACTGTCAAGCGGTCAACTGTTCCTTCTATTAGTCGCGGGCGATACCTTCGGCTCGGGCGGCCAACTGCACTGCACCAGCGACAGCAATGGCAACTCGCTCGTCAAAAACAGATGGTATGATGTGTTCTTTGTCAAGCTGCGAAGGGCTGACTAAAGAGGCGATCGCGTAAGCTGCACCTAGATACATACTGGTCGTAATCGTGCGAGCTTTGCAGTCCAAAGCGCCTCGAAATATCCCCGGAAACGCCAAAACATTGTTAATTTGATTCGGGTAATCGCTGCGTCCGGTGGCAATAATCGCCGCATCCTCCATAATTAATTCTGGCTGAATTTCGGGAATGGGATTTGCCATGGCAAAAACGATCGGATTCTCGGCCATCGATCGCACCATCGATCGCGTGAGTACCCCGGGCGCGCTGACGCCTAAAAATACATCCGCACCGGCGATCGCATCTTCCAAAGTACCGCTCGAAGCTACAGCAAATTCGAGTTTTTCTGGGTTCATATCCGTGCGATCTTTGGAGAGGACGCCTTTGGAGTCGCACATGATGATGTTTTCGGCACCTGCTTTGCGCAACAAACGGGCGATCGCGACTCCGGCCGCACCGGCGCCGTTAATCACGATACACACTTCTGCCATTGTTTTTTTGACGAGTTTCAAGGCATTAATTAATGCTGCCAAACTGACAATTGCAGTGCCGTGCTGGTCGTCATGAAAAATCGGAATATCTAAGGTTTCTCGCAATCTTGCTTCAATTTCAAAGCAGCGAGGCGAAGAAATATCTTCGAGGTTAACACCACCAAAAACCGGGGCAATATTCTGCACGGTGCGAATAATTTCCTCGGTATCTTGAGTATTCAAACAGATAGGAAAGGCGTCTATTTTGGCAAATTCTTTAAATAGCATGGCTTTGCCTTCCATGACTGGGAGTGCGGCTTCGGGCCCGAGGTTTCCCAGTCCCAAAACTGCGCTACCGTCGGTAACAATAGCAACAGTATTTTGTTTGATTGTCAGGTTGTAAACTTGTTGGGGGTCATTGGCGATCGCAGTACAGATGCGAGCGACTCCCGGGGTGTAAGCCATTGCCAAATCTGACTGGCGTTTGAGGGAAATTTTGCTTTCTACGCTGATTTTGCCACCGCGGTGCAGGTTGAAAGTGCGATCGTACACGTCGATCACTTTGATATCCGGTAGCGCTTTGACTGCTTGGACTATTTCTTCGCTGTGATCGGTACTGTAAGCATCGACGGTGATATCGCGAACCGTACTGGCGCGGGTTTGCTCGATCAAGTCGATTTGGCCGAAGTTACCGCCTACAGAGGCGATCGCGCTGGTGACGCTAGCGAGCATTCCCGGCTGGTTCGGCAGAGCAACACGAATCGTTAAACTAAAGCTAGGGTTCGGTGTCAGTTTTACCATGATGGCTTGATTTTAGATTTGAGAATTGCAATCTTAGATTTTATCGCCCATGTTAGGTATAAAATTTAATAATTCAAATTTTCAACTGAAATTTTTAACAAATTCTCCGAACCTGAGACGCGATCGCACTATATATCCCCGTAGGGTGCGTCAGTTTCCATAGGTTTAAATAGTGTCAAAACTTGGGGCTGACGCACCCTACTAACTATATATCCCCGTAAGACTATATATCCCGTAGGGTGCGTCAGTTTCCATAAATTTAAATAGTGTCAAAACTTGGGGCTGACGCACCCTACTAACTAACGAACCTCGAACCTCGAACCTCGAACCTCGAACCTCTGTCAACTGTCTACTGAATGAACGCCTAATTCCTATTGCTGTGTTTTGAAGCGAGACACCGAGGAAATTTAGCGCGGCTTTTTGGCGGCTTTTATTGGGGAGGTAAAAAGTAGATGCACGGCTGTTTGAGCCGATCGGTAAAAATTAGATCGACTAACAAGTGGGCATTTCGTATGTATTGTGCTTGCTTGTTTAACACTTGCTTTCCGATCGCGAGTGCAACCGGGCCAACGATCAAACTACTTGCACGCTTTACCGGAGAATTCCAGCGACTGTTACTAATAGGCAATATATCCCGCGCCGACAAGAGCACAGGTTTAGGACAGCACAGCGAGTTGCTGGTTGCTAACTGTCAATTTTAGCGATCGGTCGCAGCATCCGCACAGATAATAGTAAAGATTTTGCAAGCTAGACAATCGGCGGGAACTTTTTCTAAGTTTTGCAGATCGACTGCTTGCTCGGCCTCGCTACCGGGGGGGACGATGCACAGGGCGACTTGTCCGACTCCAGCCATGAGTTCGGCAACTCGCTCCAAAATATTGTCAATTTTGGCAATTAGTTGCTCTGCTCGATCCAGACTCGGCGCGATCATGAAAAAGGTTTTGACTCCATCGGGACAAGGGGCGAAGCCGAGGGTACACTCTCGTAATAGTGCTTGAGTCGAGAGACTCAAAGGCTCGTCGAAGCGAGCGATTACTGCTTGATAAAAGGCGTGGGTCAGAGAACGATCGCCAAAAACAGGTTGAGATAACATAACTACTTCCTTTCGTAGAATTTTCGCGAGCATTAAACAGAATGTTAACATACCTTAATGTAACTGATTTAAGTAAATTATATAGCGATCGCCATCATCGATCTAATGTGATAATTTTGGGCTTGTCGGGCGATCGCCATTGTGATAAAATGTAACCTCAGTTACCGAGGCGGGTGATTTCGATCGCGCCAGCAGCAAAAGCTAAGTACAAATACATAAATTAGTTGAAAAGACTAAGTATCACATCAAAATATTAAAGATGAACTCGATCGCCCAACAGTTAAAAACAAGATTTGCAAAAGCCTTCACCTCCGCATTCGGCGAGAGTTATGCCGATACGGATCTGATGCTAGCACCTGCGAACAATCCCAACTTTGGGGATTTTCAGTGCAACGCGGCGATGAGTTTGGGGAAAAAGTTAGGCAAGCCACCGCGGGCGATCGCCTCTGCGATCGTCGAAAATCTAGATATTGCCGACATCTGCGAAACCCCAGAAATCGCCGGCCCGGGTTTTATCAATTTGAAGCTGAAACCGGCTTATTTGGAAGCGCAGATCAGGGCGATCGCCGCCGACACCCGTTTGGGGATTTCACCGACTCAAACGCCTCAGAGAATCGCGATCGACTTTTCGAGTCCGAACATCGCCAAAGAAATGCACGTCGGGCACTTGCGATCGACTATTATCGGAGATGCGATCGCCCGCACCCTCGAATTTCAAGGCCACGACGTAATCAGAATCAACCACATCGGCGACTGGGGCACCCAATTCGGAATGCTCATCGCCTACCTGCGCGAAGTGTACCCCGAAGCCCTCACAACCGCAGACGCCCTAGACTTAGGCGATTTAGTCGCATTTTACCGCCAAGCAAAACAGCGCTTTGACACAGACGAAACCTTCAAAGAAACCGCCCGCCAAGAAGTAGTAAAACTGCAAGCAGGCGCCGAAGACACCCGCCGCGCTTGGAAACTGCTGTGCGCTCAATCCCGCCGCGAATTTCAAGTCATCTACGATTTGCTAGATATCAAACTAACCGAACGCGGCGAATCGTTTTACAATCCATTATTGCCCGCAGTAGTCGAAGACTTAACCGAGTTAGGTTTGCTAGTAGAAAGCGACGGCGCCAAATGCGTATTTGTAGACGGTTTCACCAATAAAGAAGGCGAACCCCTACCGCTAATCGTCCAAAAAACCGACGGCGGCTACAACTACGCCACCACCGATTTAGCAGCAGTGCGCTACCGGATAAAAGAAGACGGCGCAAAACGCTTGATTTACGTCACAGATTCAGGACAAGCCAACCATTTTGCCCAAGTATTTGCAGTCGCCAGAAAAGCCGGTTGGATTCCCGAAGATGTCGAAATAGTTCACGTTCCCTTCGGCTTAGTGTCGGGAGAAGATGGCAAAAGATTAAAAACTCGTGGTTCAGGGGATATAGTACGATTGCAAGATTTGTTAGATGAGGCGATCGT
This sequence comes from Microcoleus sp. BM001215392, assembly GCF_036700185.1. Classification (NCBI taxonomy): domain Bacteria; kingdom Bacillati; phylum Cyanobacteriota; class Cyanophyceae; order Oscillatoriales; family Microcoleaceae; genus Microcoleus; species Microcoleus sp. BM001215392. Next base: position 9,653 of record NZ_JAUBOJ010000123.1, read on the forward strand.
CCGTTTCCGATCGATCCTGGACGGCATATTAGCAAAAGAAGAGCGCGAAGAAACAGCAGAATTTAAAAATCGCGTTGCACAAGTAGTTGGCATCAGCGCCGTCAAGTATGCCGATTTGAGCCACAACCGCATCAGCAATTATATGTTCAGCTACGATCAAATGCTAGCCCCCTTAGGAAATACAGCACCTTATCTGCTCTATGCTTACGTGCGCGTGCGGGGAATTGGCCGCAAAGGCGGGATTGATTTCAATAATTTAGATGCTAGCGCGCCAGTGATTTTGCAATCAGATGCCGAGTTAGTTTTAGCCAAACATTTATTGCAGTTGAGTGAAGTGATAAATGCGGTTGAGGGCGATTTATTGCCGAATCGAATCTGTCAGTATTTGTTTGAATTGAGTCAAAAGTACAATCAATTCTTTGAGCAATGTCCGGTTTTGAAAGCTGAGGAACCGCTGAGGAGTTCGCGGTTAGTTTTGTGCGACTTGACGGCGCGGACTTTGAAGTTAGGATTAGGATTGTTGGGAATTCAGGTGTTGGAGAGGATGTAATATAAAATTTGTAGTAAGGACTTTAGTCCTTATCTTATATTTCTTCTGCATCAATTCCATCCCACAGTTCAGAAAGCGGTACAGTCTGTCCTGTCATTGCTTCGTGCCATCCTTGACGAAAACACTCTTCTGCTGACTTCAGTGGTTCACTATCAGAAATAACAGTGACGCGAACTCTATGGCCAGCTAATTCTGAAGCATGGGTAAGAATTTCTTCCCATGTTCCCTCTAGTTCTAGTATTTGTGGTATCATTTTTTTGATTTTAATTTTTAACCGTTAGGACGATCGCTACCCTCTTCATCTTGTATTTCTTCAGGAATAATGGCATCATTCAACTGACTAATAATTTGGAGAATTTGCTCTACAGAAATATCCACTTGTTCAGATTTTGCATAAATACTCATCAAGAAGATTGCTGTAGGCATCTGAACGTAATATATTAGTCGATAGCCAGCACTTTTGCCCTTTTTGATATCGCTGTTTTTGACCCGCACCTTAAACACAATATCATTAATTCCCGGTATTCGATTTCCCGGCAATTCTCCAGCTTGAAGTTGTTCAACAATCGGCTGAACGTCAGAGCGAATGTGGCGGTACTTTTTCGACAGTGCGCGTAAATTGCGCTTAAATTCATCGGCAAAGTATACCTTAATTGAAGAAGACTCACTCTGCATCAATACCTTCCCACAGTTCCGATACAGGTCTAGTTTTTCCTGTCTTGATTTCCAGCCATGCTTGCCGAAAGCTTTCTTCTGGAGATGGGAGTGCTTCTTCATCTTCGTTAGCAAGAACCACGATCCGGACTCTGCGGCCGGCAAATTTGGCTGATTGCGCTAAAATTTCTTCCCAGGTTCCCTCTAGTTCTAACACTTTTGCTGTCATTGCTTTTACTTTTTTAAAGAGTTGGATTTAGTTAATTGTAGCGCATTTCTAAAATCGAACATTTACAGTTTTTGATTAATAGTCAAGCTTTCCAAAATATCTTTAAACATCTTTACAGCAATCTGGCGATGATTATCTCTCACAAAAATTTCAAAATTAGGACTAGAATTAATTTCAATTAACCAATATTCCCCATTTGTATCTAAGGCGATATCAAACCCGCCGTAATTAATCTGAATCTCTTCAAAAACAGGGCGAACAAAATTTTCAATTTCCGAAATAATCTCTGAGTCGGTAATATGCTTGGCTTTTGCTCCCTCCCAGTGCAGCGGGCTTAAATTCCCCGCAAATTTAGCATCTGATTTATCTTTTTCATACAGCAAAACCAGCTTGTGATTGAAAAAAACCGCCCGATATTCGTGTCGGATATCAATGTACTCTTGAGCTAGACAAACATAGTCATAATTTTTGCTATTGACATTAAATACAATTTCAATCGCGGCTTGAACTTGCTCCTTCGTTTCACAAAGCAATACATTGTTTCCAGCCGAACCGCGATTTCTTTTCACAATCACAGGAAGCGAAAATGTTTTGCTCACTTCGGCTGCAATTTCTGCACAATCTTTAAACTCTAAATATTTGTGATACTTTTCCTCGCAAAAAGGCGATAGAAATCCTAGAGTTTGAGGAGTTTGAATCTTGCCTTTTAGCAAGTGATACGTATATTCTTTGTCTTTAAATATGTGTACGATTTGCTCGTTGTTGAACGGCATACTGAAATTAACAAAATAATAGTCTTGACCGTTCAGGTTAATTCTAACTAAGTTTTGGTTGGGCGCGAGGATTTCATAACTGATATTTAACTCTTGACAAGCTTCGAGAACCAGACTGATATTTGTCTGCATAATTTGCACAGTATATTTGTTTATAACTTGCGCGCGCCACTCCACAAACCGGGTTTCATCGTCTATTTTTCGTCACTGTTCGCAAAACTCGTAGAAACCCGGTTTCTAGCCACCATGCGTAAGCCCTGATTTTTTTCATTCATACTGTACCACAGCAGGAAGCAATCAGACCAAAAGGGCGATGGCTCTTGGCAGAACAACCATATACCCCTCATGGTGCTACTGCTTCATCCGAGCCTGCTTCTTCTGGCAAAACATAAAAATCAACATCAATTCCCGCATTCAATTGATCTACCTTTTCAACGATACTTTTATCAAAATGAATCGCTGGTACACTGCCACTTTTGTAATAAATGACGCAAGAAATCTCGGCTTTACAATGCTTACACAACTCTACCAAAGATAGCCATCCCGGTTGAAGTTGTTCCATCACAGATTTAATGTGAGATTCTAAGTCGTCCGACTTGCTAAGTTGAGAATCTACTCTCCAGCCATTATACTTTTTGCGGATAGTAGCCTTTGAGTGAATTAAGTCGCCAATTTTCCAAGTTTTAGTTGGTTTGATGCCCACTTTTTCTGTTACCTCTTCTGGAGATAAGTCATTGCCAATTAAGGCAAAATAAGCGTAAATCTCTGATTCCATTTTCAGACTCCTATTTAATGTGATTAGAAATCATTAATGTTTATATCTGTTGGTTCGCCCGGACTCATGCCGCCTTTAGGTTTGACGTAGATGTTTCCATCTCTGTCTTTGTAAAGGTCTTTTTTAGAAGCGTTTTCTTCATTTTTGATTTCGTGGATGTCAACTCCTCCTATTTTCAATTTCTCAATCTCCTGCTTGGTAAGCAGCTTGTCTTGTCTCCAGTTTCGCTCTTCTTCGCTATTCCCTGATATTATTTCCGCCATTCCTGACACCAAAAAAAGCTGAGATTCGAGAATCTCTCTCGAATATCAAATTCACTCAAATTCTATCCGAACAACCGCTGCTGACCGTTTGCCGCCTCTTTCCCGGCATAAATTTCGCGGGTTCCCTTGGGAATGTAAATCCAGTCAAACTCTTGCAAGCGGTTGGTCAAATTGGAAATGCTCACTCCCAATTCATCTCTCATTTTGTATAAATGCGACCACTTGGTTAAATCCCGTCCCTGTCTTTTTTCCTCCAAAATACATCGAGGCATTAACAAGCAACTTGCAAAATATTGGGCTTGCCATTCGATCGACAAAACCTTATTATCAGCACCCGCGCCCCGACACACAAACGGTTCCTCGACATCCTGGGCTGTTTTTTCTGTATCGCCCAGGTTGAGTTCCAACTGTTTTACAGTCCCGTCTGCTTCGTCTTGATTGACGTGCAGCACCCAGTGGCCGATTTCGTGGGCGATCGTCGATTCGATGAACCCCGGCGGTTTTTCGAGAATCAATTCGTTGATTTCGATTAATCGCTGCTGGGGCAAAATCCTGGCGGCGATCGCACCTTCGGAGTCCGGTTCAATGCAGTCCCAGACTACGCCCAAGTCCAGAAAATCAGCCACCGTTGTCGCTTCAAAAGGCCATTTCGGAGCAAAATTTTGCGTTTTCTGCATCTGCATCAGGATGTCATTTGCCAAACGCTCGATCGATTCTTTGGGATAGAAGCAATACGGTTTAAAAATACTCACTGTGATAGGCCTCTGTTACGCTTCAAAAGATTGTTTGAGCCAATCTGGATTTTCTTGCATCCGCCGGAAAAGAGCCTGCATTTCCTTCGGATTCTGCTTCAGCAGCGCTTCGTACTGCTGAGGCAGTCTCCCCGCCAGAAAAATCAATTCCTCTTCGTTGATGTCGAGATTCCGCGCTAATGCTCGGATTACATCCTCTTTTGGCGCATAATCGGCGCGATCGTTCTCCAACTTCGACAAATAAGTAAAATCCACACTTAACATACCCGCTAGCTCACGTTGTGAGTAAGCTTTGTCCTTGCGAGCTTGACGGATCAGTCTTCCAAATGTTTGTTCCACGGTTTTTCGCCTCCTGACAGGCATTCTAGCCTGTTTTGATCAAAAGTTCAACAAAATACTTGACGGGAAAATCAACGCGCGCTACTATGAGGTTAGTTGATGCTTTAGTCAACTAACTTAACCGTACGGGTATGGTTAGGAGTGCAAATTAGCCCAGCTAAGACACTATATATAGCGTCATTAACTTTAGAGGAGCGATCGGTGCTGGGCGTCAAAACGCTTGTACGCAGCAAATTAAGGAGGAACAGATAGCAAATGCTGAGAACCTGGACAGACACGCATTACAAGCTCGAAGACGATGACTGGCTATACATCGCCACCCACGAAGAACAAAGCTCGGCCTCACTTGTTTGTCCGGGCTACGCACGGGATGGCGAAGGCTTCAGCATCCACTTCACCCCAGCCCACTTAGAAACATTAGAGCATTTGCTCACCGCGCTGCGAATTATTCAAGCTCAACAAGAGGCGATGCTTGATTACACATATCCAGAACCAAAAGCCACAACACATCTCATTCGGTAATCGGAAGGGGAGAGGGGAAGTTCGGCAACGGATTGTGTAACGGATGTAACGGATGTAACGGATTACGAATTACCGATTTCCAATTACCAATTACCGATTCCCAATTGTCAGTAAATCAATAAATAACCAAGGAAAAACGAACAATGACTACCACAAAAGAAAGACCTACATTTTCAGTATTTGGAGCCAAACCAACCAATGCTTTGCTAGTACCAGAAATTCCGATCGCAGTTCGCAACAATTGCCAGTCAGGCCAATGGGCGATCGGTGACACAGACTACGGTTCCAAGTGTTCGATTACCATCCTCAAATTTGCCAAATTCTTCGGTTCCCTCGGTCAAACTTCCCACACACTTTGGGGTCAACTTTGGTTCGTCGCAGAAAGCGGCGAACTGCCCCAAGGAGTTGTCATGGTGACCTACATCAAAAACCGCAGTTTGAACGATTTTAACCGTTTAGTCGCATCAGTTCAATCACGCGGCGTAGAGCCAGCCACCGGAATTTTTGTTCCTGAATTTGTCAAACATTCCGGTCAAAAACCCGACGACAGCGGAGTAGTAAAACCGATCAATTACTACAGTTTAAAATGGTCGTGGATGGAGCGGAAAGACTGGGGAGTTATCGATCAAGCAGCAGCAGTTTTATCCGATCCGAGCAATCAATCGCGGATGATTGACTTGGAAGGAACCAGGGCTATGATTTGTTTAGATAACCTACCAGCAGCACAAGTTGCGTCCTTGATGGCCGCTCACGCCAACGGTGAAAGCGAGGCTATTGCTTTGAATTCAAATGGTAATATTTCCCTACCATCAGCGGAAGACAGAGCAACTGCTGACTTGTTCTAATTTTGTGGAAAAGGCGCGATTAAATCGCGCCTTTTTCGTAACTGTGACAGCGAAGAGTAAAATGAAGAAATTAACGAAAATCAAAACCAAACCAAACCTGCAAGAAAGCCGTTTGCGAGAAAATTGCGAGCTACTCGACCAAATTCGGGCAGATACAGTTAACGACATCGAAAGTCTCACCGAAGACTTCCAGCACATGAGTGTAGTTGCCGAATCTATCCGGCGAAATTACCAAGCTTTGCTCTCGGAAAATCAACTGCTTAAAGACACACTTGTAAGTATAGTTGACGATTGCGAGTGCTGGCAAGCCAATCGGTGCGATCGCTGTAAAAAAATTCTCAAATCTCTTGAGAGCAATCATCCAAACTTCCCACCAAATGCAGCCAAAAAATATCGCTCTATTCTCAGCCAACTCCGGAACTTAGGATAGTTAAACACGTCTGAGTAACAAGGTCTCGAAAAGTTTGAATCAGGAGCAACAAGCATTATGACATTAGCAACTGCCAAAGATAGCAAAGCCAAAATTTTGCAAAACTTTCAGCAGATTTTAGCAGAAAAGAAAAAGATTGAATCTAAAGTCGAAACGAAAGAACAGTCAGCCGAAAAAGCTAAAAACAAACAACTCCTCGAAGTCGCCTCTACCTACACAATTGACAGCATTGTTAAAGGCTTGGCAGACTTACAATTAGATTTCGGCAGCATCACCAGCGGACTTTCCGAAAAACTGAAGGCGGAATCTGCAAAATTAGATGAGTTAAAAAAGGCGATCGACATTGAAGCTGAACAATTACAGGAGTTGCAGCAAATTCGAGTTGTAGCGGACGCCCTCCACATTTTAACTCAAGAGCATCAAGAAAAATTGACTGTACTCGAACAAAATGCCGCGAACCAGCGCGAAGTTATCGAAAAAGACATGACCCAAAAACGCAAGACTTGGGGGAAAGAACAGCAAGAATTTGACACCGTAGTTGCAGAGAAAACTGCATTCACCACTAAACAGCGCCAGCAGGAAGCCGCAGATTATCAATACGAATTGCAGCGCGATCGCAAAATTGAAACCGACGAATACGAAGAAACGAAGCGCAAACTAGAACGGGAATTGCAAGAGTCTACCCGCGAAAAAGATAAAAACTGGGCAGAAAGAGAAAAAATCCTCAGCGACAATCAAGCGGAGTTTGAAAAGAATCAAACTAAAGCTGCTGGATTTGAAGAAGAACTCAAACAGGCTTACATCAAAGCCAAAGAAGAAGCAATTCAAGAAGTTTCCCGCGAAGCTAAAGTCAAGGCAGATTTGGCAGATAAAGAATGGGAAGGAAGCAAGCAGGGATATGAATTGAAAGTACAATCTTTACAGCAAACTATGGCGCGTCAAACTGAACAAATCGCCGAAATTTCTGCGCAACTCCAAGCTACGATGAAGCAAGCACAAGATTTGGCAATGAAAGCTTTTGCGAGCAAAGCTTAAAGACTACTCGGCGGTTGAAACCGCGACTAAACAAACGAAGTCTGCCTCCGCAGACTAGGGAGCATCTCAGTTTTGATTTTATAGTGCGAGCGTCCCCGCTCGCGATCTATC
>NZ_JAUBOJ010000124.1:0-12500 GCF_036700185.1 Microcoleus sp. BM001215392
TAAACGCAGATAATTTTAGGGTGTTTTCCGATTTTTGCAATTCAAGTCTAGTTAAGTCAGGTTTAAATTCCCTGACGCGCCGCCGAACTCATTGCGATCGGCGATTTGCCATTGAGATACATAAGCATCAAAAAAATGACTATTCTTTCCCGCCGAAATACTGCGAATTCGGCATTGACAGGTTGGCCTTATATTGTTCCTTTACTTGTCCGCGCCGCCGAGAAATTACCAATTCGATCTTCTAGGATTAAGGGGGGTAACATTAGGAAACCGACCTTCTGGGCTAACACCGTTTAAACCTTTTGATAACTCTTGTGCAAAACTTTCTTCACGGATTTCTGCATCAAACTTAGCTAGGTCAATTTGGTTGGGCACCTGCATTGTAAACCCTATTATTACTCGATACTGCTGGTCGTCGCTTTTGTTATAAGCAAAAACGCTGGCTGGTTTAAAGCTCTGGATGCGACTCACCAGTTGCTGGAAAGCCGCAGTTGGAAACTCTCTAAAACCTGCGGGTAAGTCTTGTAAAGTCAGGACTAACTTGGACAATTCCGCTGCGGGAGTTGGAATATCGGCAGACAGAGTATTGGGAAGAGAGCGAACTGCAATTGCGATCGACTTTTCGCCAACTGCGCCGCCCCATCCAGCACTAATTAGCAAACACACCAAGAACACAATTTTTTTTTCATTAATCTACCCCAAAGCGCTATCTTTTATTCTGCCGCTTCTAATTCCTCTAATTCTTGCGTAGACTGCCATCCAGCTTCCCAGAGCGATCGGTCTTTAAGCTGTTGGGCGTTCAGCCAGAAACGGACATTCGGATCGCAAGATGCCACCATTTCTGCAAATACCCATTTACCTTCATTTTTGCGGTTGACTACTTGAAAGTGGCGCCACCCCCAAGTTTTTTGGTGTGAAGTCCATCTGGAACCAAGTAAATAAGGAAATTTTTGTTTTTTCGGCACAGTATTTTGACAAAAAAATATTAGAAAGCAAGTTAATAGTCATAACTCGTTCTGTTCGATAGTATTAATCATAAATAAAAATTGCTCCCAATTTCAACCTCTATACCCGATTTGTGGTAAACAAGGTTGCCCGGTTCCCACTCTGACCATCCTCAACTCTGGCCACCAACCCGGAGAAAAATTTCAGATTGTTGCTGGCTAATTATGGAAATGCTGCACCTAGTCCAATTCATATCCGCTGCAATCACTCAGACGCGAGTTGCTCGATCCCAGGCAAAGAAAAGCCACAAGCCCAAAAACCTCAACCTCCAACACCGACAATATCTTGATTTTTGGTGCTGCTTTAGAAGCTTTTAGACATTTAAATTGCCGATGTAAATTCTCTACTTCCCAATCATCAAATATTCTTCACTTCTCCTCCTTTGCCCTTGGTCTCCAACAAAACAGCTAAACTCTATCTGCAAGTAGATGCGTTAATTGTAACTTGTAGGAGCTGCGCCTTCGGGGTCAAAATTAAGGGCAGTTCAGTAACTGCCCCTCTAATTAGTTATACCTATTCAATAGGGTTGATTTTTGGGCTGCTCCACAAATAGCAAATTTATGCAGCACTCGCTAAATCGTGAATCTCAAATCTAAAAGCAAATAACCCAGGTTATAGTTGTGCGCAATAATCCGTTCAGTGAAACTCAGTCAAAACTACTTTGCGAGCAGGTTTGGGGTTCTGTTTCCCTGGTACTAAAGCGGTTGACCGCTGGTTGTCCACAGGCGTTTTGTGGTACGCAACTCTGGATAGAAACATTTTTTCAATCTCAATCGTGTCTCATTGACGCTATACAGCTCAACAAAAAAGCACTTTTAAGCAAGATTGATTAATTTATGCGATCGAAGTCGGTGCCGCTTAACTACTTCCGTGTGAGGGCTTGTGACCCGATAAATCCATAGGAAGTTGGGGCAGCCGGAGCCGCACCGCATTTGTTTGCAGCCAGAGAGTGATGGCGTGCTTCCGCTGTGGAGTCACGTACTCTCCGGGTCTGATCACGCCAGCACAGACGCCGATGTTTTTAATAAGGGTTTCTCGCTCCGATGAACTTGCACCCTGTAGCAACCTGACTTGGGCTTTGATAAAATCCACGTTCATAGCTGAAAGTAAAAGTAACTAAAGAACTCAGTTAAATAGCGATGCTTTGATTCCAATTGTAACTCTAAAACCACTTGGTACCAATCAAATTGATTCGATATCCCCTAGATGGGGATCGGGGCCTCTAGAGCTAGCCAACTTTATTTACTTTATCTGTTTTTGCTCCTCAAAGTGTCACCATGCTAGCAGTTTTTCCAGAATTATTCATAGTTAAGAACTGTTACAAATTTGGCGCGCCTCCGACAATAATGCAGAGTTTAGTGCTAACGCTACTTTCCTGTACTCACAAAGTTCAGCATTGTCTCCCGATCGCGGGCTTCGTACGTTTTAGCCTCCCCCATTGGGAAGGGATCGATCGCCAAACATTCCTGTTCGATCGCCCCCTTAACACCCAGACACTCTCAAATCACCCTATTAATTTCAATCCGTCCCCAAGGCTGGCTGTCGCCTATAACTTCAGGCATACGTATTGTTACGTGGGCTACCATCAGCCAGCAAGTTTTGATTGTTGTTTGTCGATCGTATATTTTTTGTTTGTCTTGCAAATGCCTTATTTGTGTTAATTAGGACAGCTTTATGATGTCCGCGCTAGCGAAAACTCGCAGTTGGCGAATCCCGACATTTTGCGATGTGTAGCGGTGAATCTGTTTTGAAAATTCCTTGGGGGCGATCGCACGCCGGTCAGAATTACCAGCAACTGCTCATTTTGTATAATTTTTAACACATCAGTCAATCATAACCATCTCAAAACCCCACGATCTCTCCAAGTATTCGATCTGCTACTCGTTGCTAACAGCCCAAAATATCGGTCAAAACAATTAAGGTGGCAATCCCTGCACCGTCAACCTTAAAAGTGGCGATTTTGTCTTCGTGCGGGTGGTGAATAAAAGTTATCTATCCCATTTGCCAGTCTATAAATTTTATATCTCGTATTACTTAACCTGATAGCTTAAGTAATCAACCACCTAAATTGATTTATTTTATTGGATATTTAAACAGACTTATTTAGAAGTTTGTTAATGATTTTTTGGGCAAAAAAATATCTAACCAGCCCTCATTCCGGTAAAACAACGTGGTTTTTGACTTAGGAGTGGCAGGTTTATCGAGGTCGGTACGTGGATGAAAGATATTAATTAGCTAGCAGCTAGGAGAGCTTTACCTATCCAAAACAATATCTACCATACAACAGATAAAATCCCCTGCTGCTGCCTCGGCCCAGGGGAAATGGTGCATCAAATTATTGGTTTAACACGCTGGATGTATCGCTGTTATATTGCAGTATTAAGAGTTCGCGAGCGAGCGAGCGCTCTCAGCTTTATACCTAAGATAATTTCCCGGCTTCCCACCGGGAAATTATCAAATAAATCAACCTTTTTTCGGGCGTTGCAGCTTAGTTTTCCAAGTCGCGATCGCCGCCTGTGCTGGCTGATAACTCTTAGTACCCGACGGCACCAGCGAAGCAGCTTCAACAGCCTCTTTCAGCCTTCCCTGAGAGCCGCGCAACTGAGCAATTTTGAGAATCGTGTCGCTCCACTCTCCAATCAACTGCTGTGCTTCTTCATACTTGGGCTGACCGGCCTGAATTTTATTCGCTTGCTGGATGCCTTTACTGTAAGAAGAAGCTGCCCCGCGCTTAATTTGACTCTTAGCCGTCGATAGCAAAGTAGCATTTACTTGCTGCTGTTTAGCTAAATTATCCCACTGAGCGATCGCCTCTTGAGACTGATTGTAAACCGCCTTATTGACATCGGGCATCAATTTAGCCGCCCCGATCGCCCCCTGGTAATCGCCCCGAGCCGCCCGCCCGTTAGCAATATCCAAAATCGTCAAACTCCAGCGCTCAATATCCTGCTGGGACTGTGGGTAGAGCGGATCGCTAGGCGGAATCGTCCGAGCCTTAACCACCGCTCTATTAAAACTAGAAGCCGAACCATCCTTGAGGAAAGTTTTCGCCTCAGCCCATACCTGCTGGCTCGACGGCGCCTGCTTAGTTCCACTCCCTGCTTGCACCGCCCGCGGTTGGTTGGGTGAGACTCCAACACCACCAGAATTTTGCATACCAGGGTTTTGAGCATTCTGGGCCGGCGATCGGGGGTCTCCTTCCTGCTGACCGAGAAAAATCGATCTGTTGGTCACAAAAACACCCAACAGCAACACCAAAGCCGTAGCCCCACTCCACAAAATGAGCTGCTGTACAAAGGATTTGTCAGAACCGGCATTATCCACATCCTGCCGAGGAGGTAAGTTCGGTAGATCGTCCCCCCCAGCAGCAGGCACGACAGCATTCGAGCGATCGAGCGGCGGCTTCGAGGGCGGCGCATTAACCGCGTTGTCAGCAGCTTCAGGCAGCTCCATGCGAGCGGCAGCCGCCACCATTGGCGGGCGTTCGAGCCCCTGGGTCGCACCAGCCGTCATATTGCCGTTGCGTCCGGCCAACGCAGCCGCAGGCACCCCAGCAGCATCCGGCAAAATCACTAAATGAGTCTTTCCGGGAGGATTGACCACCATCAAAGGTTGTTGTTTCGGGCGCAAATGATGGTCGCACAGTTCCGGGAGCCGATCGCTCAAGAAACGGTCTAAACCCTTAAGCGTCAAGCACTGTCCCGATCGCAACCCCTCCAAAAGCGCCGTCGTAAAAAATCCTTGACGCAAAGCCGAAGTTTCCCGCGAAACTTGATTCGGGCGACAAGAAAGCACCGTCGGGATTTCCAGTTCCCGCGCCAGCTCTGCCGTTTGAGTGCCGATCGTTTCCCCCGCTTTCACAATCTGGCTGCGGTTCATATCTACCAGCACTAACACCGTTTCGGTAGGAGCATTTTTCAGAGTATTCAACAACAACTCTACCGGAATCCCCGTACCCTGAATGTCAGCCGGATTGCCGTCAACCGGCATCAAATAATCCTTACCTTCATAGCTGACACCGTAGCCGCTAAAAAAACACCAGAGTAAATCTCCCTGTTGCAAGTGATCCCTGCACAGGCTTTGAGTCAACCTCAGAATATTTTCCCGATTCGGATACGTAGATTGACCCCACAGCGATGGCGAGCTATCGGTCATCAGCAGACATCCATCCGGCGCAAAACCCGCCTCCTCAACCAAAAAAGTGTGCAGTGCTTCTGCATCCTCTTGGGCATAACTCAAAGGCTGGAGTAACTGATATTGATTGATCCCTATTGCAATACAAGCGTGATGTTTCATCCCCATATGCCCTATATATATAGTGGACAGCTTGCACAAAACGATAACACATCGTCGTTGAACGTTATACCCACTTTCGCCAGCAGTCAGATAGGTGTTGTCTTGAGGTAGAAGTGCCAACCACGACCACAATGGAGGGCTGTAGAACCGGCATTTTTATATATTGCACAAAAAAATATTTCTGTGCCTGCATTCAGAAAAATGACGTTAAATTGAATACACAGGCGAGTCTATTTGTTCTATGTGAACCTAATTTTCCGCAAACTACACCAAACAGGAGTAACGCGCCAATGGTCTCTACCGCCCAAAAAGAAATCTCTGCCCGCAGCGAATCGCTACTCAAGCAAAAGCATCCTAAAAGTCACAACCATTATAGGTTTCAGGATTTTTTTGCCTTCGATCGCTCCTTTGGTACAATTAGCGACTGGAATGAGTCGCGCAACATTTTTACCAGCGAAGACTTCATCATCGGTTTGGTCGAGGGACTCGAAGAAGAAGTAGGCCCGGCTTCCTCTGTGATCATGTATACTATTGGTTGCCAGTGGGGGCTCCAAGATTCCGAATTTTTTCAAAAATGGTTTAGCGCCGAATTCAGCCAGAACATTCGTCAGTCGAATCTGATGTTTCTGCTAGAAACTTGGTGGTGGCCTTTCACTGCTCAAGGTTGGGGACGCTGGGAAGTTGACATGAGCGATCGCAAACACGGCTGCATCTTCATCAACCTCTTTGACTCAGCAGTTGCTCGTACCTTAGGCGATGTAGGCAAACCGGTTTGTCACTTATACGCCGGATTGTTCGCCGGTTTCTTCGGAGCTCTAGTCAAAAAGCCTCTGAGTTGTATAGAACTTCAATGTTATTCCATGGGAGAAACCTATTGTAAATTCCTCCTCGGCAACCCAGATAAAATTGATGCAGCAGCATTCTGGCTCAACGAAGGTGCCAACGCCCGCGATATTCAAAATCGACTGCAACACGGTGAAATATTGCGATAAAAAACCTGGAAAGGCACATCCCCTGCCCTGCCTTTCCTCCCACTAATTTCGCGAGTGCGAAAATCAATCGTGGGGTTCTCCAGGCAGGAAGAAAGATGAAAAGTCAAACTTCATGGTTGGACAAGTCTGTCCAAGACTTCTTTGGTTACTATAATTGGCAAAGGAAACCTTTAGAAACCGAAAATGGCTCAACCCCCGGTCAAGTGCTGGCTTTGACCAGGCCAGTAGCAGACTTTTTTCAAGCTATTTCTTGGGAAGGAATTCCAGAAGTCGGCGCCTTACCCCTACCGCCACCCTTGCCAGCAATTTCTATTTCTGAACCAGCAGAAGTCACTATTGACGACCTATTCGACCTGTTTTAATATTTGTGGGGAAGCCCAAAAAATAGCCCTCTTCCCTCTTCCCTCTTCCCTCTTCCCTCTTCCATCATCCTTCCTTCCTTCCTTCCTTCCTTCCTTTTATCAATTACCGATCACCACTTAGTTAAAATCATGCACCCTGAGATTGAGGCGCTGCTAGATCAGGCAGAAACCCGCTTTTTAAAAGGCGAAGAACTCATAGCTTTTAAGCGTCAAGCTGCAACCCTTGCCCAGCGCTTAAAAATTTATGAATTTTTGCGAGAGAAGGAAGCAAGCATCTTTCAACCAGTAGCCAACAAGCTACAAGAAAGCTTCCCTAACCAAAAAGAAGAAACCTTAGAACGATCGCTCAAACACTGGGTGTTAGTCTTGCGGTACTGCGCTATGGCTATGCTGTTGAACGATCGAGAGTTTCTCGAACAGCGACTCCTAGACTGGGTTTCTGGCATAGTCGAAGCCCACCAAACTCAAAAAGTCGAAGCAACTGTTTGCACTCTGCTGGAAACTCGTTTAAAAGAATTGCTTTCAGAGCAAGCTAGGGCAATATTGCAACCATTTTTAGACCAAGCAAAGTCAATGATTGTTGACCGCGACAATCAACAGTAGGCAACAGGTAATTCCTCAAAAAAATAGTAATTTAGGTAAGGTAAATTATGAGTAATAACTAAAAATCTCATTTCAAACTTAATCCAGAATATTACTTTTTTGTAAATTACCAATTGCCAATTATCTAGATCGAAAATCAGGATTTTTTTCCTTGTTCTATCCCTAACCCGAAATAATTGGTTTCAAGCCGGAACCTTTTTCGGGATAAATTAAAATCAGACAATTCATTACTCCAATACTCGGACTTCTTTTGTCAAGTGCCCTCAACTGTCAAGCCCTCAACTGTCAACTGAAATCCCGTACCTTGCTCGTTGCCGAACTTCCTCTTCCTTCAACATCCCAATTCCCGATTAGCAATTACCGATGATTAATATTGCCGACTTACTCAAACAGCCCCGAATCCCTGGAAATTACTTTGCCAGCGATGCCTACGTCCGAGGCGACCTCGAACTCGGTCTGCTGGAAAACCGCCGGGGCGATCGGCTCATAGCACTGCCAGAAACACTTATTCAAGCCATTTATATCGGTTTAGAACAAGAAACCGGCCAAGCATCCCGCCTCGTCCTTTTCAACTGCGGTCGCTGGTGGGGGAAAAACTTCTACGTGCGTTTTTGCGAAGAAGTCAGCGAATACTACGGTCAGCCAGTTTCCGAAATGGAAATGGTAGAATTTATTCAGTCTTTGCAACAGTGCTGGAAAACTCACGGATGGGGTACATTTGATTTTGACCCCAGCCATTCCGAACAGGGATTTTTAATAGTAAAAATTGGCAACTCTCTGTTTGCTAAAACAGCTCCCAAGTCGAAGCGACCTACCTGTTTTTTAGAAGCAGGCATCTTGAGTTCCTTCTTCAGTCAGCTCACGGGTCGCGAACTGCACTGCATCCAAACCTCCTGCGAATCCTTGGGCTCCGATTGCAACCGCTTTATTTTAGGGCTGCGCGATCGCCTCCAACCAGCAGATTCTCTGGTCGAAGAAGGACAAGATCATGAAGCGATCATCAGTCAACTTTGCCAAAAAAGCTGACTTGTTTGACTGCTATTAATATGTTGTTAATAGCAGTCCTAGTATTTTTTATTTTCGATTTTCCCTGGAAATGGAAAAACCTGTCGAAAAAAAACAAATAATATAATAATAATTTTTTTTTTTTGGCAGTGAGGACTTTAGTCATTACTACAAAACTTTCTTCCAAATTGTCGGGAATTCAGCGGACATGGTATGATAACTGCTAGGGCGGGGAACACAGACCTACAGTTGCTTTTTTGGAGATAGTGGTATCAAATAAATCATTCCGCAACCATTACAGCCACCACAACATCAAAATAGTGAGTTAAATTATCAAAAAGCTACCAGTTTCAAAAATGGTTTTATTTATAAAAAAATCGCAACTCGCAGCTCCAAAATTATTAACTTACCAGAGCAACTCCCAAAAATAAAAAAATATCACAACTTCAAACTTTTTGCTCTAACTTAATGGACGCCAATGAACTTCTAAATCGATATGCAGCCGGCGAAAGAGACTTTAGACAGGCAAACCTGCGCGGCATTGTGTTGAGTCCGATCGATTTATACCGTTCCAGCGATGCCCCAACTCTACGTTTAGCAAACCTCAACGAACACCAGCACCGACCCTACCTAATCGGTGCCAACCTCAGTCAAGCCGACCTCACCAAAGCCCATCTGAGCCGAGCCAATCTCAGCAAAGCCGACCTGAGCGGAGCCAATCTGACCGGCGCCAACCTGATGGCAGCCAGTCTCAGCGGAGCCAATCTCAGCGGAGCCAATCTCACAGACGCCAACCTAGCCGGAGCTCACCTGAATTGGGCAAACCTGACCGGAGCCATTCTCTTCAAGGCAAATCTCATCGGAGCAGACATGAGCGCGACCAACCTTACCAAAGCCAATTTGGGCGAGGCAAATCTCAGTAAAGCCTATCTAATTAAAGCCAATCTCAGCGGGGCCAACTTAAAAGATGCAGACTTGACTCTCGCGAGTCTCAAAGACGCAGACTTGACAGAAGCACACCTCACCGGCGCCGAATTGTCTAAAGCCAACCTAGCCGGAGCCAACTTAACCAGAACCAACTTCAGCCAAGCCAACCTGTTGAAAGCTAACCTGAGGCGAGCTAACCTCAGTCAAGCCTATTTAAACGGTGCGTGTTTGAGCGAATCAGACCTCAGCGAAGCTTGCTTGGACAGAGCTAATTTGTGCAAAGCAGACCTAAGGAAAACCTACCTGAGAAAGATTACTTTGAATGGCTCTCACTTAAGCGGTGTCAACCTCAGCGGGGCAGATCTGGGTGGTGTAGACTTGAGCCGCAAACTTTTAACGGGAATCAACATGGCAGAGGCATTATTGAGCGAAGCTAACTTGAGCGGTGCTTATCTGATGGAAGCCAACTTGAGCGGCGCTAACCTCACCAAAGCTAACTTGAGCGGGGCCTACCTGATCAATGCCGACCTGTCTAATTCTTGCCTGCATGAAATTGACTTGAGCAAAGCTAACCTGAGTAAAACTAACTTGCGGAAAGCTGACTTGACAGGAGCCAACCTCCGCGGAGCGATTCTGGGTGAGGCAGATTTGAGGGGAGCAAAATTGATTGGAGCCATTCTTCCTAACGGCACAATTTATCACCGTTAAGATGATGGCAGTCCACCAAAATAATGTAGCAACTGTCGCCCCCTGCTCCAACTCTTGATAAAATCACTCCTTCCCATCAAAAATCTCAAAGGGCATCACCTCCTCCTTGATTATTTACCGAGTACAGTGCGGTTGATGTCGAGAATCGGAAAAAATAGGCTGACTTCTTCAGCAGTCAGATATTGTTTCAGTACCTTTTTCATCACATCGTAGGTTACGGCCGAACTATTTCGAGCTTGAAAAGCGCCTAAAATAGTTTGAAACCACAGCAGCAGCCGATCGCGCAACCGTTCAGTATCATTAATTAAAAGTGCTGTCGCCGAATGCCTCAACACGCGCACAGCATCCACGCGCCACTTAGCGGTCACATCTTGAGAGCCCCGGCGAAATAAACTCGGGTCGAGAGATTGCATTTGTGCTTCTACTTGCCGAATAATTTCTTTTTCAGAGGCTTGAAGTTTTTTATAAGCACTAATCCGGTGATTCAAAGACTGAAAGTAGTCTTTCAAAAATTGGAGCTCGTCAGTAGTGGCGTAGCGTCCGTCTGCTTCCATGCTCAAACGTGCAAGTTGGCTCAACATATGAATTTTTTCTTTTGGGCAACAATCAGTTCAAATCCAACATATCAAGTTTTAACTTAATTGGCGCCCCATCCCCTATCCGCAGCTATATTAATAATTGGCGTTGTATAGTTCAAGCTTCTTTAGTCCGAACTAAATACTGCCCTACTTGGAAGCGGGTTTCATTAAGCTGTGTAACGATCGAACGAGTGATTAACTTTCCCGATTCCACAACCACTTGACCCGTAATTGGGTGCAACAAATCTTGCTGAGCCCGACGGCCGATCAGAGCTTCTACATTTTCAATAGCATTAATGTACATCCCCGCAGGTATCTGTACCACTACACCCTCGCCCATGATTTGAGCCTGACAAGCAAGTCGCGAATTCGCTTTAGCTGTAGTAATGACTTCCAGCGTTCTCCTCTCGCGGCGGTTCATCTCAGACAAGCCTTCCATACCGTCTTTAATGTAAACGTGGCAGGTAGCGCACATTCCCCGCCCGCCGCATTCTTTGAGAACGTCTAAGTCTTTGGAAAGTAAAGCAGCCAGAATATTCGATCGGGTTTCCACTGCCATTTCTTCGGCAATTGGATCTAGTCTAATAATTTTAACCATATTGATTTTTCATTTTGTCAAGTTCTGTATGCCAGCAAACGTGAGATTTTGAAAGTTAAAACAATTTTTTGTCTCCACCCAAAAATTTTAAGAAGGCTTCACAGCCTCGGCTTCGGGTTCTAGAACCCAGATTGCATAACCGCTAGCGGTTTTAGTAATCGCTGTTGAGTCGCCCCGATTCCCCAGCTTGGCCACGATAGCTAAAACCTTAGAGGGTTCTTGAACGGCCTTGAAAAAACTGTAATACTCGCGATCGACTAAAATAGCAGCCACAGGTAGTTCCAGATCCGGCACCCGAATCCGGCAAGATTGATATTGAGTCCTAAACTCTAGGATTTTAGTAGGTGCGACTGTGCGATCGCTTTTACTCGGTTGAGAATGAACCTGAGATAACATAGGCTGTACCTGGCGATCGATTCAAAAATTTGAATTTTTGTCAGAATTCTTTACATATTTTAATACTAGCTCAAGCATTTCCTATAATTAGACCAATGCAACATTCTAAGTACCGCATTTTAGGGCTAGTCGGACAAGGGCAATTTGGTCGAGTCTTTTGTGCTAGCGTTCGAGAAAGTCCGGCTAAGGACTCCCGTCTCACCAGCCAACTGGTTGCTCTCAAAGAACTCAGCCATCAAAAAGCCCCAACGAGCGAATTCTTGCGAGAGTTGTGGTTTCTGATTACCTTGCAGCACGCCAACATAGTAACGTGCCGAGCTCTAGAACACACAGCTACAGGCAGGTACTTGGTGATGGACTACTGCGAAGGAGGAACCCTGCGCAACCTGCTCAAACAAGACCGCCCCTTGCGACTGCTCGAAGGTTTGCAGCTAGTTATGGAACTTTTAGCAGGCTTAGACTACGCCCACCGCCGAGGCGTAGTTCACTGCGACATCAAACCCGAAAATATCCTCCTAACTCTAGGCTCCAAAGGTTGGTCGCCCAGGCTGTCTGACTTTGGCATCGCCCGCAGGCTGCCAGAAATCGGTACAACTCGCCTCCACCAAGAAATTTCTCCCGACGCTACCGTAGGTTCCCCCGCTTACATGGCCCCAGAGCGGTTTTATGGTCTTTATTCCCCCATGTCAGATATATATGCAGTGGGAATTCTGCTGTTTGAGTTGCTGATGGGCTACCGCCCTTTCGGCGGCACCCCCGGGGACTTGAGATGGGCGCACCTGAATCAACGCTTGCAACTTCCCGATGCCATCCCCGAACCTTTGCAAGCAATAGTCAAAAAATCCTTGGAAAAGCTGCCAGCCCGCCGTTTTGCCAGTGCTTCCCAAATGGCTCAAGCCCTGCGGCTGATCATGTACGATCCTGCTGTCAGGCAATTGGGAGACTGCATTGTTCCTTGGGAAAACCGGGGAACCAGTGGCGTGAAACCTCTGCATCCGGAAACTGAGTCTGTGCTGGAAGTTGAAGAGGA
>NZ_JAUBOJ010000125.1:0-8767 GCF_036700185.1 Microcoleus sp. BM001215392
TGGGAGTTGGTGTGGGAGTTGGTGTGGGAGTTGGTGTGGGAGTTGGTGTGGGAGTTGGTGTGGGAGTCGCCGTCGTATCGACGATCGTCAAAATCGCCGTTTTCTGATTGCCCAAAGTTGCATTATTTGTGGCATTTGTCAAGCTGAGAGTGACAGTTTCATTCCCTTCTACTAAGGTGTCATTTGCGATCGGAATAGTGAAAGTTTTGCTTGTTTCACCAGACAAAAAGTTTAACGTACCCGATGTTGCAGTGTAGTCACTTCCGGCGGTGGCGCTACCGTCAGCAGTGCCGTAACTAACAGAGGCGGAAACATTAGTCCCACCTGTACGATTAACCGTAATTGTTTGGGTTGCGCCGTTTTCATTAACGCTGTAAGTGGCGTTGCTGAAGTTAAAAGTTCCCGGGGCTGATACATCGTTATCGGCGATCGCCACGGAAGCAGTTTCAGTACCAGCAGCCCCCAATTTGTAAGCAGCCGCACCGACTAAAGTCAGCTTCACAGCTTCGCTACCTTCCACAAGGCTGTCATCTATTGGAGTAATAGTAACATCCGCAAAAGATTGACCCGCCGGAATGATAATGCTACCCGTTAAATTCGGCGTGTAATCATTGCTGGTGGCAAAGCCCGTACCGCTAGCAGTTGTATAATTGACTGTCAGCGGCAGTGCGGTACTGCCCGATCGCGCAATGCGGAAAGTACCAGGATTTGAACCAGATTCAGCGGCGGCTGCGTCTGTCGCAGTAATAGTGACAGTCGGCGTCGGTAAGGCAATGTTAAATCGGGCGACACTCGGATCGTGATCGCTGTCTTGCTGGGCAAATTCTGAGTTGATGTGAACCACATCAAATCCGGCTAAGTTTTTAGCTAAATTATTGCTAGCTAAAATGTGGTCGAGCACCTGGGCGTTGCCTTGGAAATTGTAGGTATAGCGCTCGTTTTCCGGCAGAGTTTCGATTAAATTTTGCAAAACAGCAGTGCCGCTACCGCCGGGAATTCCCCGGACAACATTCAGCGGTTCGGAAAATTGAAAATCGTTCAAATCTCCCGCAACAATCACATTCGCATTGGCATCAACTGCTAAAATACTATCCACAAAATTGTTGACAATTTGTGCTTGTTGGAGGCGCTGAGTCTCTGAACTCAGAACAGGCGGTTGGTTGGGGCCGAAAAGCGGTTGGTCGCCACCTTTGGAATTGAAGTGATTCGCAATTACAAACACCGATTGGCCGTTGAATACAAATTCACCAACTAAAGGCTTGCGGCTGGTGTTAAATGCTGCGTTGGTCGGGTCAATTCTGCCGGGACTTGCTGACAGCGCGGGCGCGCCGCTGACGGTGTTAACCGTGGTTGCGGTTGTGGAAGTACCGCCCGGGCGATCGACAAAACTAACGCGGCTGGGATTGAACAAGAATCCGACGCGAATATTGCCGCCCGGTTCGCCGCCATCTTGGTTGTTTACCGGGTTAATTTGCCGGAATTCATAAGTCGGGCCGCCCGCTGTTTTAATTGCGGAAATTAAGGTGTTGTAAGTTGTATCAGCCGCAACTACGCCGTCGTTAGTCGCGCCGTTGTTGTCTTGAATTTCCTCGACATTGATAATGTCAGGACTTTTTAGATTGGTGACAATGCGGCTGGCGATAGCGGGGAATTTCGCGGTGTCGCTGGGGTCTAAGTTTTCGACATTGAAAGTAGCAACTGTTAGCTGGCTGGCACTTCCAGTTAAGTTTGTAACTTCCTTAGTCAGTCCGCCGGATGTAACGCTGGCTTGAGGAATTTGAGCGGTATTTAAAAGCTCGTAATTGCTGAAACTGTAACTGATAACGCCCGTAACTGTGCTTAATTTGTCGGCGACGTTGGTAACAGGCGACAAGCTGCCGTTGGTGGGAGGATTCAGCAAAGTGTCGTCAATTTGAATGCGTTCGGGATTGAAATCAGTTGCAGAAACGGCAATCCCGCCGCGACTTGTTCTACCCGTAGCATTCGCACCGTTATCTGGCAAAACGTAGAATTCGCCAAACTCGTTTGTGGGGCCGACAACAACCGGATTGTTGACTTGTACCAGCATTGATTCTAAACTTTCGTAGAAGTCGATGCCTTCGGTTGTCGGATCGAAATCGCCGCCTGTTTCGACATTGCCGGTAGCAGTGAAGTCGTTTTGTATAAAGGTTGTCGGTTGAAGGCGGCCGCCCGTACCGACGATTGTTGGAGTAATTGTTCCCAAAGATGCGATCGCCCCTACAGCAGCCCCAGCCACCGTAGCGTTAATTTGGGTAGTCGTCAGATTGGTGGCGTTGTTGGCGGGGCGGAATTCGTCAACTCGACCGGTTACTTGTACCGATTGTCCGACAGTAGGATTGGGTATTGTGGAACTTCCCAAGAACACAAAAACCGCTTCCGATGTAGAATTTGGATTCGCCCCGGTGTCGGGAGTCGGGTCTTGCATATAAAAGCCGCGACCCCCACCGCTGCTAATTACCGCTGTGACTACACCGGGAACATTGCTAACAGTTTGAGTGGCTAAAGGTGATGTGTGACTTGCGCCTTGAATGTTGCGGATGCGGATCGGAGTAGCACCCAAAGTTACGATATCGCTGCGGAATTTTTGGAAGTTGTCCTGGGGCAAATCTTTCGAGATAATATTGTCGCTGTACCACACATTATCGCCGTTATCAACTAATAGCTGAATCTGACTGCTATCGGTTAAGTTACTCGGGACTTCGACAATTGATTCAAAACTGCCACCTGCATTCAAAGCCGTCAAGTCAGCCGATCGCACTTGTGGCGCATCAGCAGCATTTCCAGTCCAAGTATACAACCGGAAATCTTTCGGCGCAGTCCCCGTAGCGCTGTCAGCCGGGCCGGCGACAATTAGGTATTGGTTGTTAGCATTGCGATCGATACTGCGAATTCCGCGCCCGCCCAAATCCAATTGAATCGGAGCACCAATTGTCGCGCTAGTAGCCTTTCCCGTAACCAAGTCGGCGAAGTTGGTAATCGGTGCGATCAAAGCTTTTGTGCGATCGCTTGCGGGAACTTGTGGCGCGCGGAATGCCACATAGCCAGTAGTGCCGTTGGGTGCGATCGTCAAACCTTCGATATTGAAACCGTCTAAGGTAGTAGCTTCTGGGATTTTGCCCGCAGCCGCACTAGCAGTAAAATTGAAACCATTCGTATTTCCCCACGCGATCAAATCGGTGCGGAGGTTGTCATATTTGCCAGCAAAAGTCAGATTAGTTGTCGCGCCGGTACCGGAAATATCCGTCGCAAATAAGCGATAACGGTTCGGGCGCAAATTGCCACCGCTGGCGTTACTTTGGGAACCCAACCAGTAAATTCTATTACCGACGCGGGTTGAAGCTTCGATGTCAACTTCCCTGGGAATACCGCCGGAGATATCCGTCAAACCGAGAGAGTTGGTAAAGTCAAAGGTTTTGACTGGTAAACCGGAATTTGTGCGATCGTACAAACGAATAGTTTGGTCTTCGTCATCGCCAACTAACATATAGTTAGAGTCGATCGCGATCGCCGTACTAGCATCGCTTGTTCCAGTCAAAAAACGGCTAACAGCGGGAGTTCCCGAAGCAGCCGAAGCAGCGTATTTGAGAACAGTAGATGTCGTGTTTGTGCCGTCACTTACAGTAACAGTCAAATCAGCAAAACCGACACCTACAGGATTAATTTTTAGATTGCGACTTGCGCCAGTTCCACTAATCGTTAAATTGGCATTTGGAACCACCGCAGTATTGCTGCTAGTTGCCGTTAATGTCAAACTCCCAACAGCAGTCTCCGCATCGGCTAAAGTGAAGTTAACGCCGAAATTCTTAGCCGGATCTGTGGGGTCGTTGATGACGCCTGATAAACTAGGAACTGTTAAAAATGTAGAAGCTGCACTCGGTGCGATCGTTGGCGGAGTGTTAGCAATCGCTGTCACAGTTGTAGTGACGGCGGTAGTTGAGGAATTGTTAGTTTCGTTGCTTTCGGCGATCGTACCGGGCGCCGGATCTGCAACGGCGGCCCCAGCAGCGCTAGTGACAGTACCCGCAGTAGTACGAGTCACATTAACAGTCAAGGGAATGCTACCGCCAGCCGCGATCGCACCGCCAGTAAAAGTCACGACTCCAGCCGCTTGAGTCGCAGTAAAACCCGTACCCAAGGCCGAATTGTATGTCACCCCCGCAGGTAAAGTGAAGTTGGCACGAACGACCGTCGCAGCAGCAGTACCGCTGTTGGCTAATGTCAGCGTGTAGTTGAAGGGAGTATTAACCGTTGCTGTCGCAGGGGCGCTGCTGGTGATGGTTAAGTCGGGTAAAGGAGTGGTTGTGGCGATCGTCACAGCCGGAGTAATATTTGCCAGTGTAGTAGGATTAGTCACAGCAGTAGCTGTACGGGCCGTCGTCCAAGTACCAGTAACAGCATTGTAAGTTCCAGTTAACTTAGTAAAATCACCGCCAGCAGGATCGGGAAAAAGAGTTGTATTAGTTCCTTTCCCAAAAGTTCCTTGTCCATTATTGTAGATATCATTTGTTGGCAATACATAACCGCCAGTCGCAGGATTTGCCGTCCCTACACCAGTGCCAAAAAATACAGCATCAATCGGAACAGTTGTATTAGTAATACTGGCAACCGGAACATCAAAAATCGCAATTCCATCAGCATTAGCGCCCCCATTTCCCAAAGGCCCAGCAGCCGCCGCAGTTCCAAAACCATCACCCGCAGTTGTGCCTGTATTGATAGTTTTCAGCCAATTTGCCGTAGAAATATCTGTAGTGCCGATACCATTAATTAGCCTACCAGAACCGCCTATATAAGCAACTTGTCCAGCGGCGAGACTGCCGGAATTAATACTAAAACCGTAGGTTAAAGCAGCCCCGCTAACCCATCCGTTGGGAATTGCAGTTCCATTATTTGCCCACACCACCGTGTAGGGCGTCGCTGCAAAGTCGATCGCGCCTGTAGCAATTACCTGTAAATACTCGTAAGGGCTATCTGTACCGGCTGGATTTGCCATGTAGCCCGAAATCACTAACTTTGCTGCCATAACACTTATTCCCCTAGTTTGCGATCGTTTTTCACTCCCAAAGACAGATACTACGACGCTAAAGTTAAGAGATAGTAACTATTTATTTAAGTAATCGTTAATGAATACAAAGTCAAAATCATTGACGCGATGCTTTCGCAAATTATAGCTAATCCAGCCAAACCCAACAATACAGCCATCAGCCGATCGCCCCACCGCACCTCTAACGAAATATCCACTCTTCTGATGTATCCCTACTCTAATCTGCCCCTACCTTACTGCGGGCGCGCTACAATTTTCTAGCATTTTCAGCAATAATGGCGATCGGTGCGATCGACTGGCAGCAGGTTAAGCTTTGAATACGTGCTGTTAGCCAATGTGAATGACTTACCGGAACACGCAGCCGAGTTAGCAAGTCAGTTGCGCGGTTTTCAGTGTCATGTCAATTTGATTCCTTACAATCCGATTCAGGAAGCTGAATATAAGCGGCCGACTCCCAATCGAATAAAACAATTTGTGGCGGTTTTAAAGGAAAAGAAAATTGCAGTTAGCGTGCGGTATTCTCGCGGCTTAGAAGCAGATGCCACCTGCGGACAACTGCGGGCCTCGGAGGTTGAAAAATAGATTTTTCACCGATAAACAATCTTGTAGGGTGCGTCAGAGTGCGTGATTTCATCAAAAATCGACCAGCTACGATCTGACGCACCCTACTACGCTCTGTATCGATCGAGAACAGTTGGTGTTGGAGTTTGTATAATTTGGGATGAACAATTAGGGGGGTAGAAATAATTGGCTATAATAAAATACGTCATTTTTGATTTAGATGATACACTTTGTGATTATCAGAAAGCCAAAAAAAACGCAATAAGTCTTGTTAATCGAGTTCTTGAATTATCTGGGATAGATGTTAACCAATTCTGGAAGAGTTATAGCTTGATAGAACCTACGTTGTTCCGACAATTTCTTAATGGAGTTATTTCAAGGGACGAGTATAGGTTGCGTCGCTATGCTGATGTTATACAAGGCGCTCACGAAAATCCTTTAGCGTTTTCTTCAGCACTAAATTCTATTTACATGAAAGAGGCTAATCACGCAATAACATTATTTGATGATGTGATTCCCTTACTAAAAACTTTAGAAGAAAAAGAAATTAATACTGCTGTTCTTACAAATGGACCTTCGGACGGGCAAAGAGATAAAATCAAGGCATTAAAGCTAGCTCAATATATTAAGAAAATCTATATTAGTGAAGAAATTGGCTTTTGCAAACCTAGCTGTAAAGTTTTTGAATTTGTTATCCATGATTTAAATATAGAACCATCACAGGTTTTAATGGTTGGTGACTCAATCGAAGATGATATTGAGGGAGCTGACAAGTTTGGAATTAAAACAGTTTTAGTCGATAGAAAAGGCAAGTATTTTGACTATCAGGGCACAAAAATTTTTGATTTATCAAGTTTGAAAGAGATGCTTGAGTGTCAAAACTATATTTAAAGAAAAACCAAAAATAAAACTAGGTAGATTAGGGAAAATTGCCGTAGGGTACGGAGCGAGTGCGTTATTTTCTCAAAAATCGACAAGCTACAATCTGACGCACCTTACTAGCTAAAATTTGTCGTATGATGCGGAGCGAGTGCGTTATTTTCTCAATCATCAAAAAGCTAAAATCTGACGCACCTACTATTACAAGCGTTTAACCAGTATCCACCGCAACTCGATGGGCGGCGTTTCTTGCACGGGAAATAAATCGCGGCCGCTCGCCCAACTGACAAACCAAGGTGTCGGCGGCCACGCAGCATCAGGCAAATGTTTTTGTTCGTATTCAATCACCGATTCATCGGCAATAATTTCTAACGGTAAACCCTCGATAGCTGCTTCCAATTCTTGCTTTGTAATCAGATAAGACCAACACAATTCTGACATTTGTTTTGCCATTTCATCAGGTTCGTACCCATCGACGGCTAAGAAAGCACTGAATAAGATAAAGCCGCCGCTTAACACAGCATCGGACATTTTGCCGAGGAACAAACGGACTTGTTCGGGATAGCGGAAATGCGAGAGAACTTCGGTAGCAATCGCTAATTTGTACCGATAGGTTTTCATCCTCAACAAGGGATCTAAAACGTCGCCTTGGATGACATGAATCGGCAAGTTTTCGGCGGTGGCTGCTGCTGAGAGTTTTTCGGCAAATATGGGCGTTAGCTCGATCGCATCCACGGAATGTCCTAACCGGGCTAAAGGCAGACTATTGCGCCCTGGGCCCGCACCAACATCTAAAATAGCTGCTTTACCCGGTTCACCTAATTCGGCAGCAATAGCGATAACTTTAGCATCGGGATGGCTGCCAAATAAAGGTTCGGGACGAATGGAGGGCCAGGTATGATATTTCTGGGCCATCGATTCAATTTGAATCTTGGTATTTAGAGTAATCCCGCCGCCTAAGCCTGTTTGGGAATTGGCGGGAAAGTATGAGACTATGAGATTAGCGTGGGGGGAATTTTTGAATCCTTCTGCTAAGGCGTTAGCGATTAATGTTCGCAAGTTTTCGGATTGAGCAGCGTCGAGGTTTTGCCCGAGATTTGTTAAGAAGTCTGAGAGTAATTTAAGATAGTCTTCTAGCATTGATGGCAAACAAGGCAGATAAAATTCTCCCTTGATGCTGATGTTCTTTTTGAGTCTTTCTTTGAGGATTAATTTCAGGCGATTAGAATCAGTCAGCGGCGGCCCACTTTCGGGCGAGTCGCTGACGGGTAATTCTGGGGAAGATGCGGCACTGGTAGGGTTTTTAGTCACGATATTTTTGATGAGATTCGGCAATCAGGGCGATCGCACCTAGCATGATTTTGTGCTCTTGCACCTGAATTCTGGCGTGCAGTGTTTCTGCCGTATCGTCAGGCAAGACAGGCACCGCAGCCTGCATTAAAATCGGCCCGCTGTCTACTTCCAAATGCGCGATGTGCACCGTACATCCGGTGATTTTAACCTTAGCGGCGAGTGCTTGTTCAACGGCGCGAATTCCTGGGAAACTAGGCAGTAAGCTGGGGTGAATGTTAATAACTTTGTCGGCAAAAGCATCAAGCAAAACTTTGGTAACAATGCGCATCCAACCCGCCATCACCACCCATTCTATATCATGGGCTTGAAAAGTTTTAACAATTTTTGTATCTAATTGTTCGCGGCTTTTGCAATCGCGGTGATTGAGCAAAATCGAGGGAATCCCGTATTTTTCGGCGCGGGCGGCAGCTTTAGCTTCGGGATTGTTGTAAATTAATACTGGGATTTCAGCATTGAGTTGTCCCTGCTGGATGGCTTCGGCAATTACCTCGAAGTTACTGCCGCTACCTGAGGCTAAAATTCCTATTTTTAAAGGAGGGTGAGTCGGAGCGATCGCCGGAAAGCCAATCTCAGGAGAAATCAGGCTGGCGCTGGAATTAACAGATACTGGATTAACCGTCATAAGTCATTAGTTATTAGTTATTAGTTATTAGTCATTAGTTATTAGTTATTAGTCATCAGTCATCAGTCATTAGTCATTAGGTAGAAGGTAGAAGGTAGAAGACATACACAGAATACTTGTTAGCGATCAGTATTTTACGTTAAATTAGGTAGAGCTGCTTACATATTCTGAAAAATATTCAATCAGATTCTATAGCGGTTCTCAAAAAAGTGAGGTATACCCACGGATACCTATGCCCAATGACCTGCGCAAGCCAATGACCTGCGCAAGCCTTCTTCCCAATGACCTGC
>NZ_JAUBOJ010000125.1:8867-16833 GCF_036700185.1 Microcoleus sp. BM001215392
ACCTGCGCAAGCCAATGACCTGCGCAAGCCTTCTTCCCAATGACCTGCGCAAGCCTTCTTCCCAATGCCCAATGCCCCATGCCCAATGCCCCATGCCCAGTCGTACCTAATATGAGAGCTCCAAAGGCTATACAACAATACCATCAAAAAACTCTTCCCTCAGAATCGAATAAATTTTCAAATCCCAATATCTGCCCTTGACAAATAGCTGCTGTCGCAAAATTCCTTCCAACTGCATCCCCACTTTTTCCATCACCCTCGCCGAAGCAATATTGTTAACTTTACATCTACCCATAATTCGATTCAGCAACATCTCCCGAAAGCCAAATTCAATAATTGCATTGACAGCCTCGCTCATGTATCCTTGATTCCAATATCTCGCAGAAAGTGCATAACCAATTTCCGCGCGGCTGTGCGTCATGCTCCATTCCACATATCCGCAAGTCCCGATCAACTTTTTCTCGGCTTTGTGGACGATTCCCCAATCTACAAGCTCTTTTCTTTTGTACATTTTTGTTAGAGACTTGAGAAAGTATTTAGTGTCTTCGATGGAGGTGTGAGTTGACCACATTGTGTATTCTGATACTTCCGGATTGGAAGCATACTCAAACATATCGCTGGCATCATTTAAAGTGATTTTTCGGAGCAGGAGCCTTTCAGTTTCTATAGTGGGTAAATTTGCTAATATATCGAGCAATTTCATTTTGACATTGACCTATATTGTGATACAATTTAAAACTAAAAGCTAAAATTTACAAGCCAATGGTTCCGATGAAATCTGGGCGTTTTAACTGGTTGGACAATGAGTCGATCGCAGCTTGGACATTTCTGGCCCCAGCTTTGCTGTTTCTGGGTACTTTTTTGATTGGGCCGATCGCCTATTTATTCTACCTCAGCTTTACCAGAGGCAGCTTTACCCAGTCTGGAGTGCGTTTGGTTGGCGCCAATAACTACTCGCGCCTGCTGACAAACCCGGATTTTTGGCAAGTTCTCCAAAACACGATCTATTTTACTACCGCGACAGTCATTCCCAGTTTAGTAATTCCCTTGGGTTTGGCCGTTTTGCTAAATCGCTCGTTTGCTTGGCGGGGAGCTCTCCGCACCGCTTATTTTATCCCTTCGATTACCTCTCTAGTGGCTGTTGGCTTGGGTTGGCGGTGGTTGTTTCAAACGGATGGCCCGGTGAATGATATGCTAAGGGCGATCGGCATAAATCCGATACCTTGGCTGAGTAGCACAGTTTGGGCAATGCCCGTCATAATTCTGCTGAGTATTTGGAAACAATTAGGCTTTAATATGGTAGTATTTTTAGCCGGATTGCAAGCAATTCCCATAAATCGTTACGAAGCAGCAGAATTGGATGGAGCTAATGGTTGGCAGCAATTTTGGCACATCACTTTACCCGGTTTGCGGCCGACTTTAGTATTTGCTACCGTCACTACAGCTATTTTTACTCTACGCAGTTTCGAGCAAGTTTATGTCATCACCGGCGGCGGCCCTTTGAACTCTACTAATTTGCTAGTTTATTATATTTACGAGCAAGCTTTTTCGCAATTCGATTTTGGCTATGCAGCCGCAGCCGCAACGTTCCTGATGGCTATAGCTTTGATATTAGTTTATGTTCAGTTGCGAGTTTGGGGCGAAGATGCTTGATTAGCTAGGGACATGGTTTTGCCCAATCGATCGCAAATCTCGCTTCTAGCTTAGTCTAGATCCCCCTAAATCCCCCTTAAAAAGGGGGACTTTGAAGCTCTTGTCCCCCCCTTCGATCGGGGGGCTAGGGGGGAGCGAGAGGCTAATATTAAGCGAAAAAATATTGGTAACTATTGACGTTAATGCAAATAAAATGTGCAACTAGCTGCATTGTCAATTACGAATTCCCAATGTTATGCCATGTTTGAAAAATCGTGCAGAATAACAATTGTTGGGCGCAGTGAAACGGAGGGTTGTTTGTTCTCCTCGATGTGTAAGGTGCGTCGCTATGAGATTCTCGATTTAATTTAGGGATTTTGGAGAGCGACACACCCTACAAATACAGGTGCATCATTTTTGAAAAATGGTATTATATTCCATGTGCTCTGCTGTTTGTTCAGCTTGTGCTGCACCCAAAAGCTTGCCGACAACGTGCAAAGACATATCAATTCCCGCAGCAATTCCCCCAGATGTAATGATTTTGCCGTTATCCACAAATCGCTGATTTTCGATAATAGTTGTATTGGGAGCTAATTCTCTCAACAAATCCAATGCCAGATGGTGTGTAGTTGCGGCCAAACCTTCCAACAAACCAGCTTTTGCCAACAGCAGCGAACCCGTACAGACAGACAGCACTAATTCTGCTGTTTGCGAACAATCTTCGATCCAGTTAATCACGGCTGAATTATCGATTAACTTTCTCGTGCCTAGTCCTCCCGGTACAATCAAAATATCCGGTGGCGGACAATCGGAAAAAGTACAATCGGGATTGACGCTTAAACCGTTGCGCGCGGTGACTGTACCGGGATGTTCGGCTACGGTAGAGACGGCAAAAGGTCGTGAATCCTTATTTAATTCTGATGTCACCGAAAACACTTCAAAAGGCCCGGCAAAGTCCAGTACCTCGACATCATCGAACATGAAAATAGCTACGTTCCTAGTTGGCATAAAACATACTTCTGATAGAGACCAAAAATATTAGCGATTTGTTATCGTATGAATGGTATAATTTGAATCAATTAAAGCTATGCCGAAAAATCTTCGCCATCGCGTCCTAAAAATTAGTTTTTTGTGTCTTGCTTGCGCGCTAGCAATTGCTGTTTCGCCAATTTTTACTCCGGCTCAATCGACCAGTCAATTAGAGTTTCGGATTACTCAATTAGAAGGTCAAATTGCTGAACTCCGGGGACAAATCTACAGTTTGCAGTCTCAAGGTTCTACAGTTAATCGGCCTGTGTCTCCGAACCGTCCGAGTTCGAGCCGGACAAATCCTAGAATGCTTTCGGGAGATCCGATGTTTGACAATTTAGCAACTTTGGCAATTGAAACTAAGCAGGATGTGATCAAAATTCAAGAACGGTTGTCTAAGCTAGAAGCTTCGAGAAATCCTTAGGAAAGTCATCAGGAAGAAGGAAGAAGGAAGAAAGAAGAGGGAAAAGGTAAGTAGTAAGAAGGAAAAAGTCTCCCTCTCTCCACTCTCTCCACTCTCCCACTCTCCCACTCTCCCTCTCTCCCTGTCTCTGACTTTGAGGTACCCAAAAGCAGGGTCTGCTAAAAGTCAAGTTGCGGAATTATTCAATGATATGGAAATAAAATGCTGCTACCACAAAATTGATAGCTAACAGCAACAGAAACCAGCCGGTGCGAAAGGTGTAAGGGAATTTGCCCGTTTTCATCACGGAGTCGGATTTTAATTGGTTCTTTGCTATCTCTGCCATAATTCAAGCTCCTAATTCATAAGTCACTGTATTCACAAATAGCAGAGAGTGTCACACATTTGCACAATCTAAGAGTGTTATTTTTTGTAACTAGGAGTTTATAGCTGGTAAAAGTATAGTCATCTATATACATGACATGGGAGGCATTCGGCCCCTCCCTCTTCACTTTTACTTTGAGCGGATTGACCCGCCTCGGCTGAGCTACGCCCACGACCTATCCCATTGCTCAATAGCTTTTGGGAGTGCTTTGCCACGATCGTGTAAGACACATTCACGGAGCGCATTAATTAACAAACCATCTGCGGTTTTGTAGAAACCTCTGTGGATGTGTTTGCCAATCGGCTCCCTGCATGAGTGATAGGTGTGGCTCGTAAATAAAGGCTACGTTGAAAGCGGTTGCTTGGGCAGCCCAAATCCTTCTGATCAGTCATCATGTACTATTCCTGACTATCTTTGACGAGAAACTTAATGAAGTTTCACAATACCGAGTTGAATTCAGATTGATTTTAATCGATCGCTCCGGCGTGGTAGGAACTGCGGACGAGAGGCCCCGATCGCACTCGCTCAAACCCCATATAGCGGGCGATCGACCCGAAACGGTCAAATTCGGCTGGCGTCCAGTATTTGCGCACTGGGAGGTGTTCTAGAGATGGTCTCATGTATTGACCGAGGGTGAGCCGATCGCACTTGGCATCCCGCAAGTCGGCCATCGCTTCGACAATCTCGGCCTCGGTTTCCCCGTGTCCCAACATCAAACCGGATTTGGTGGGAATAGTTGGGTCAAATTCCTTGACGATACGCAGAAGGTCGATCGAGCGATCGTACTTGGCCCCCCTCCGCACCGGCCCTTGCAACCGTCGCACCGTCTCAATATTGTGGTTGTAACAAGCTGGTTTCGCATCCACCACCGTCCGAATCCGCTGCCGTTGCAACTGAGAAAGGCCCGAGTTATCCGCCTCAACAGTCCTCCCCATGCCTCCCCAAAAATCTGGTGTTAGTACCTCAACCTCAGTATCGGGGTTTAAGTGGCGGATTTGGGCGATCGTCAACGCAAACCAACCCGCGCCCCCATCGGGTAAATCGTCCCTCGCTACCGAAGTCAGCACCGCATAGCGCAAACCCAACAACTGCACCGCCTCGGCCACCTTTTCCGGTTCCTGGGGATCGAGGGGCATCGGAGAATGACCTTTATCTACTTGACAAAAAGCACAAGCGCGCGTGCAAGTCGGCCCCATCAACAAAAAAGTCGCCGTTTTTTGGGCGTAGCACTCCCCCCGGTTGGGACATCTACCCTCTTCGCAAATTGTATGAATTTGTCGCTGTTTAATAATTTTCTGCACTTCGGAAAGTTCGCTGGCTTTGCCAATAGGGCGCCGCAGCCACTGTGGCATTGCCTCGATTTCGCTCCGCATTTGAGCGGCAGTTGCTTTGACAGTAGGAGTTTGAGGAGTTTGGGGCGACATAAAATTAAGTGGCGATAGAGTTAGTATATGCGATCGTATCCGAAATCAAAGTCCCTGAACTTGTAGGACTCTCACCCCAAATCAGAATTCGGATCAATTGCAGCCAAACTAAACTCGTTCAGAATTCTAGGTAGAATTCTCTTAGGGATATACTGAAGGTTGCAAATCACAAGACCACACGGGAAGCGGCAAACTCAGAGGCTTCATTCAGTCCTGAGAGGAATGCGACTCGGAGGACTTTAGTCCCCGTGGTCTGTACTCTATAGCGCATCACGCGCAAACCTCGGTCTTTCAAGCCAGGGATGAAACGCAGCAGCAGCCGTTTGAAGGCTGCCATTACTCTAGATTAGAATTGATTTGTGCTAAACAAGTAGGCGTATCAACTACGTGCTGAACCATTCCTAGAACGGTGAAATTCCAGGCAGTAAGACACCCTCAGCATTTTAGACTGGGAAAGACTTGCAGCACAGCCAAGCAACGCAGGATGGGGAACGTACCGAACTGGCTTCGTGTTGAAAAGTGCGAACGAAAGCATAAAGCAAAAAAGTAGACGTAATGCTCATGGCGATCGTGGCGAAAGTCAGCGAGGTTGAACGTGTAGCGGCGATTTGACAGCGCCTTTAAGAACAATCGCAAGGCTGTTTCTTAAGAATCTCCGTTCCACTATAGTCGGAGAGTGTCAAAATCTAGAGGCTAGTAAGTAAATCTGTCTGCGTAACGAACTATCCTAGTACGGAGAAATTCCGGCCACTTAGTAAACGCATTGGGGCGTTAAACAAAAAGAGCAAGTAACAGCAGGATGGGAAGCGTACCGAACTGGCCAAAGTGATAGACCGAGAAAGCATTTGAAAAGGATAACGCAAGCGCGATTGCAGCATCGAAAGATAGTTGTTTTGAGCCAAAGCGAGGCACCTTGACAATGCCTTTGAATATTGGTTTCCGATCGATGCAAAAAATCTCAGTGGCTCTTAATGGCCCTGAGACCCTCAACACTCATTACTGAAGGAGTCAGTCGTGGCTGGTCAAAAAATCTTGGTAATCGATGACAGTAAAGTCATCCGCGTTCGAGTTCGAGAGATGTTACCTCAAGGTAACTTTGAAGTTCTAGAAGCAAAAGACGGCGAAGAAGGGCTCAAACTGATCCGTGAAGCCCGACCGAATCTAATTATGTTAGATTTCCTACTGCCCAAAGTCAGTGGTTGGGAAGTGTATCAAAAAGTGCAAGCCCATCCGGTGCTTTGCAAGATACCTTTGGTGATCATGTCGGGGCGCGAAGAAGAGGTGATGGAGAAAATTCCCAAACCCTTCGAGAAGCATTTCTTTGCATTCATCGCTAAACCTTTTGAGAAAAAGCAGCTAACCGAGGCGATCAAATCGGCGATGGTACTGGCTAAAAAGAAACCAGTACCAGAAGCCCCTGCCGCCGCCACTGCTGTACCGAGCTCTGGAGCTGGTGCTGCCGAAATTCAGGCGATGACTAAGCAAATGGCGAAAATGCAAGCGGAAATTGATGCACTCAAAAAACAAATGAGTCAGGTGATTACGATCATCAAGCAGATGAAATCGAAATAATTCTGCGGTCTTTTACAGGTACTCATGCAGAAGGCACTGATGTAGAAGAAAACTTCCACAGGGTGAAACTTTCTCACTTTATGTCAATGGGTTCCGTTCGACCGGCAGTTTTTTGCTAAATAGGTCGATCGCGCGATCGGCAACCACCTGCAATCGGTTTCTCACAATCTCAGTGGGAAAATCAATTAAAAGTTAAAAATCAAACCAGGGAGGAAATCAATTATTAATCTTTATTAAGATTTTTTAATTGCCGCTCGTGCCACGCTCAACTATCAACTCCTCAGTCTCATTTTTTTGGTTAATGACTAACGACTATTCCGATTTTTTGCCTCAACTGCGTGCCTCAACTGAGCAATTGTTGAAAAGATTAGACTGCTTCGATCGAGCGCAGGTATTAGCGATCGGAGATTTGACCTTGGACGAGTTTCTTACCGGACAAGTAGAGCGAATTTCCCGCGAAGCACCTGTGTTGATTTTGCGCTACGAGAATACTCGGCAACTACCCGGAGGTGGCGCAAATGCTGTCTACAATTTAGCCAAACTGGGAGGCAAAGTAAAAGTTGCTGGTTTGGTGGGAAAAGACGACCAGGGAAAGGCTTTGTGCGGTATTTTTGAGGCGGCCCGAATTGATACGGCTGGAATTTTAATCGATTCGCAGCGTCCAACCGTTACCAAAACTCGCATTTCCGGGCACGCGCGGCAGTCGGTGACTCAGCAAATTGTCCGAGTCGATCGCAAATCTGACGAGTTGCCGGATTTAGACTTACAGTTGCAATTAGCAGACTACATCCGGCAGCAAATCCCGACAGTAGATGCTGTGGTGTGTTCCGACTACGGCGACGGAGTTTTGACTCATTTGGCGATCGAATCGGCAGTGGTTCCCGGCAAAACAATTGTAGACGCTCAAACAAATTTGCAGCGATATTCTGGAGCGATGCTGTTTACTCCCAACTTACCCGAAGCCGAGGAAGCAGTGGGATATGCTATCAAAAACCCTGAAACTTTAATGCAAGCAGGACGCGATTTATTGAACTTAACTCAAGCTCAAAAAATCCTGATTACTCGCGGCGATGAAGGGATGAGTTTGTTTGAAAGGGTGAACGGCGAACCAATCAAAAATTCACCCCCTCCAACATCCACTTGCTTCAAGGGGGAATTTGCCATTCAAAGCTGGGATATTCCCCCTTTTAACAAGACTGATGTTTTCGATGTAACTGGTGCTGGAGACACAGTGGTAGCGGCAATGACTTTAGCTTTGTGCGTCGGTGCATCGGGTTGGGAAGCGGCGGTTTTGGGCAATTTGGCTGCTAGCATCGTCGTGCGTCAATTCGGTACGGCGACAACGACAGCAGAGGAAATGAAAGAAGCTTTGAAAACGATGGTTGAGCAGTAGTTATTGGTTATTGGTTATTAGTTATTAGTTATTAGTTATTAGTAATTGGTGATTGGTAATTAGTAATTGGTAATTAGGATCGCGAATTAAATAATTTACACATATTTGTGGGATGGGCGTCCCGCCCG
>NZ_JAUBOJ010000126.1:0-16831 GCF_036700185.1 Microcoleus sp. BM001215392
TCAGCAGTGATCCGTTGGAAATTGGCAGTTGTGATGGCCGATCGCAATATCAGCAATAAAGAATTGGCTGCTTTAATTGGGATGCACCCCACTTCTGTGTCAAAAATCAAAACCCGTCGCCGACTCACCCGAATCGATGAAGCAACTCTCAGCGCTTTGTGCAAAGCTCTGAATTGTCAGCCGGGGGATTTAATGGTATATGAAGAGGACAATCCCGATGCCGGAAAATGACTTGGAAATCTGAATTATTAGAGGAATTTAATGATGTATGAACAGGAAAATTATCATGGCTTAAAAGGGTGCATCTGGCGCAAGGCGAATATATCCGTAGGGGCGAAGGATGACCGCATTCAATATGAGATGATAACTAATAACTTATATGCGGTCATGCTTCGCCCTCTTAAAAAGTGATATGCACCCGTTTAAAATGACTTAAAATTGATTAAATATCTAGACAAATTGTATTTGATTTCAAGGCATCTAACGGTAAGAACAAAGGTTAATTTGACATCAGTTCATGTTTATTTTATGATAATTTTCTCGATCTCACTTTCCTTCTGATCTCAGTTGACACATCGTGACTCTGGTATGCGATCGCTCTTTCAATTAACCTCCACAATATGTTTTAATAAAAAATTGAGCCCAACCTAAGCAAACCCAGCCATGAGTCCCAAATCCATAGCAGTAATCAACTTCAAAGGCGGTGTCGGAAAGACCACCGTCACCTGGAGTCTGGGAAATATTATATCCCAAGGAACCGACTTAGAAGTCTTGATGTTAGATCTAGACCCGCAAATGTCCCTCACAGAGGCGATCGGGCTTAACGAAAATACGGGTCATTTAGATGATAAATTTGGTAAGTGGTACGAAAAATCTCTCAAACACAGACTCACAATTTACGACGCCCTCGAAGTCTTTAAAAAAGCCGGACAAAACTTTAAATTTCCCGTTGGTTTCGACACCATTTATCAGATTGACGAACAGTTGCATTTTATCCCTTCAGTTGAAGAATTGTACTGGTTAGACCTCGATGGATTTGAGGGGAAAAATGTTAAAGACTTCATCCGCCAGTTTAGCGGCAAAATCGTTAATTCTCCTAATCTCCCCAAATACGATTTGATGCTGTTTGACTGTTCGCCTTCCTTCAGTCTCCTCACATACAGCGTACTTTCTTGCTGCGACTTAATACTGATTCCCGTCAATCCCGATTATTTTGGTTCTCGGGGATTGAGTTTAGTTTTAAACTCGCTCCAAAAACGGATTGAGCCTTACCCGTTTCCCAAGATTGCAGTGTTTATGAATAAAGCTAAAATCTATGGAGGATTGCTGACTAATGAAGTTCAGTTTTATATGAGAGAAGTCAAGAGACTTTGCGCTGAGATTTCAAAAGATAATAACATAGAAGTGAGATTTTTAGAATCGACGATTCGCGAAAGTGTCGGTCTAAAACGA
The DNA here is from genome assembly GCF_036700185.1 of Microcoleus sp. BM001215392. Classification (NCBI taxonomy): domain Bacteria; kingdom Bacillati; phylum Cyanobacteriota; class Cyanophyceae; order Oscillatoriales; family Microcoleaceae; genus Microcoleus; species Microcoleus sp. BM001215392. Next base: position 1,453 of record NZ_JAUBOJ010000126.1, read on the forward strand.
GCAATTAATGAGGGAGAATTGCCCCGAGAATTGGTGAGAGAGTTTGAGCAACTTTGGCGCGAGTGTGAGGCGTATCTCAAATGATTAAAAAAGAGATTTTGGCGGATGGTAATTCAGAAACCGGGGGGGTACTTGATGAAATTGGCGAACTTAAGGAAATCTTGCGCGAGGTTTCCAAAAAATTAACCAGGATTGAGGCTCAAGTCAAGCGGGGAGGGCTTTCTGCTGGTTCTAAAACTTCTGAATTGCCTGCTGTTGCTGTTGCTAATGTTGACAAACCTGCTAATTTATCTACTGACAATGTTCTCGAAGTTTATGAAGAATTGCGCTTACAAGCTAAGAAGGGTCATGAACTAGAGGTGAGGCAAAAATTGTCTGCAATGAGTGCAACTGATTTGAATTTGATGTGTTGCGAGTTAGGGATGCCGCCCAGCAGCAAGAATCCGTCCCGCAAAAAAATGTTCGAGCTAATTATTGGTAGAATTAAGCAGAGTTTGATGCTGTCGCGGCATATCGATCGCCAAACACTTTAAACAGTTGACAGTTGACAGTTGACAGTTGACAGTTAATAGTTCATAGCGAAAATTCGAGCTGTTTTTTTTGCTTTCCACTTTCCATTGTCAAGAGGATCAACTAACAAAATGCGTTTTAATACATTATTGCGGTCGATCGCCCTTACCGCCCTAACACTCGCAATCACCATGTTTTGCAGCCTTCAGGGCTTTGGGACAACCGCAGCCCAAAAACCAAGCATACTGGCGTTTACAGCTCTCCAACAGCGCGGCAGCGAGGTGAGAAACAGTTTATTTACCGTCAACGCTACCAGTTTGGCGCGCCGCGAACTTGCACCAAACATAGATGTTAGCTATACCTTAGCTTGGTCGCCCAAGGGCGATCGACTGGCTTTCGTTAGCGGCGATACTGATATCTATACAGTCAACGCTGACGGTTCCGGGCTCACTAAACAGTTTGCTGGCGAGTCTTGCAAAGCAGCTAGTTTTGAAATAGCTTGGTTTTCTAACAGCCAGAAACTTGTTTTTGCCCGTTCCTGCGACGGTTTTACCTCCGACGCTCCCGGCAGTCAATCTCTTTTTTTGAGCGATACGGCGGGGAGAAAAGGAACTAAATTAGTTAGGAATTTGGAAGTAGGAGGATATCCGGCTAAAACGGAAATTTCCTCGGAATTTTATCTGTCACCAGACGCCCAGCAGGTAGCATTTGTCAAGGATCAAAATATCTACAAAATGAATACCGATGGTTCGGGAATGACCCAAATAACGAAAAGTCCCGGCGAGTATACATCCGGCGGAAGCGAACTTGTTTGGTCGCCCGATCGCACAAAAATCGCTTTTTTATCTGGTACCTATCCCCAACAGCAAGTTTACACGATTAATGCCGACGGCACAAACCTCAAAAATTTGACTGACAACCCGCAACATCAAGTCTACAACGTCAAGCTATTTTGGTCCCCCGACAGCAGCCGGATTGCTTACTATCACGGCAAAGCGGGCGATTTAATGGGGGAAAAGCAGGATATTTGGGCGATCGACATTAACAGCGGAACCGCCAAAAATCTCACCCAAAAACCCCAAAACTACGATGCACTTTCCTGGTCGCCGGACGGCAAACTTATCGCCTTCGCCACCGGAGAATTCAACCAGCAAAAATTATACACAATCAATGCGGAAACTTCCCAAATAAATCAACTAGCTGCCCGCCTAGGAATCTCGGGAATTTCAGAATTAGCTTGGTCTTTTGACAGCCAGCAAATAGCTTTTAAATTTAATGACATCAAACGCGACAAAAGCAATTTGTATGTAATTAATCGCGACGGTTCGGGATTAAATAAATTGACCAGCGACAAGGATTTAAATGCTGGGACTCCTGTTTGGCAACCGTACTAAAGAACACCGGCTGATTTCAACTGCCATCCGATATTCAGTCGGCGTCCGGCGGACATCGTTTGTATAGAAGCCGTTTCAACCGCCGTCTTTATGAAAGTCAAATTGGAGCCGATGCAATAATCTTTTTTTCCTTTAATTGCTGGTGAACTTCCAATTCATGTCCCTCAAGTTCTTGGTGTTTCTCATCCTGCACCTGTTTGTCAATTTTGGGCAACTTTAAAATTGCTCCAGCCAACACCCAGTAATACACGCACACTGGATCTACATCCAGCGGATAGTATTGAGGATTGATCGTAATAAATCCCACAAATACCCAAAAACTAGCTCCGTAACTCCGCAAACTTTTATCTTTGACAGAACGGTAGGCTCTAAAAGTTAAAAAAGCCAAGTGTAAAACCATGATTTGAAAAGCAATCATTCCCGGATAACCTAGTTCGTAGATCAACTTAGGATGGAAAGTTTCAATGAGCTGTGTAGTCCCGAATATCCGCGTTGAATTAGTAGCTCGTCCCACACCTCTACCCAGAGGTTTGCCAATGATAAAATTGTTACTTTGCTCGAACTGATTAGAAAGAAATTGCTGGGGAGGTGCAGCATTCCAGCGGTTAACAAAACTATCCCACCGCTGCTCGACAATTCCCGGGTTAATTGCGGCACCCATAAACAGCAGAATTGCGAGCCCTGCACCAATGGGAATAAATCTCTTAAAATTAACTAATTGGCCTGTGAGAACTAGCAGGATGGCTGTAGCAACTGGAACCATAACTAAAGCAGCTCTTTGACCGGAAATCACGGCATTGGCAAATACTAATGCCATGCCAAATAAACCAATAACTCTCCACCAGAAGGAAGGGTCACAAAAAGCTGAGGCAAAGGTTAAAAAAGCATTAGCAATTAAAAACCAAGCCCACTGCCAAGGCGCTACAAAAGTTCCCGGTAAGCGGATAAACTTGACTTCGGGACTGAATACCAGAGAACCGCCAACAAAACATCTAGCTTGCAGAGTTGCTTTATATAATTCTTCTCCGGTCATACCTCGGGTGCCGGCGCACTTTCCACTTTGCAGCAACAGGTACTGAATCAAACCGAGAACGCAGCAAACGATCGCCAAAACGACGTGCATTCGACCAAAAAACACCAAATCCTTCTTAGTGCGGAGCAGATAGTAAGTACAAGCAATCAGCGGTATGTAACCTATCAATACTTTTAAGCCGAGAATTCCTTGCAGAATTGGTTTGTCGCCTTTAATAGGGTGGAGCTGCATCTCTCCGTTGACAAAAATTAAAGTCAGCATTGCCATCATCAACAGAATGCTGAATGTTGAAAGCATTTGTTTGGGAATGAACACAGGCAATTGTTTATTTTTGCAGCATTGAACTAAAGCGACTAGAGCTGGTATGTAAAAAGCATCTTTGGCTACTTGAAATGCTGCGTTACCGCCGCCAATTGCGTAAGTAACTGTACCGCTCAAAGGCAGGTAAATTAAAAAAGCCCACAAAGCTTGACGGGGGTATTTATAGGAAAGCAGTATAATGGCTAGGGCTGCACCTCCTGCGATCGCAATTTTAGGGCGGGCTACGAACAACAGAGGGATAGTGACAGCCATGCTGACCAAGCAGCAAATGACGATCGCCTGCACTAATTCATTGCGCTTTTGTGAAGTTTTGCGTTTTTGGGCAGCGACTTCTTTTTTGCTGAGTTCTGTTGTTTTTTCGCTGTGCTTCTGTTTGTTTTTTTTCGATTTGCGCTTGGTTTTAAACATAACTTCTAAAAGGAACTTATGTAGGGGGATGAAGTCGATCTGATGTAGAAAGTAGAAGGCAGAATGAATCCAATAAAAACTATTTTGGTAGCTGCCGTTAATTATTCAGGAAGTCGAGAGCGATCGCCAATGTCGATCGAGATTGTGGGTGTGATGCGGGCGCAACTTACACTCGTGACCTTGTAGAATATAACTGCTGCATCTATAATGTACACACCGAGGAAAAAAAAAATTAATCGATCGCTCAAACTGAATATGAAATTAACAAAATTTGTATCGCTCGGCATTGCCCTGTTTTTAGGAGCAAGCGGGAGCTTATTATCTAGCAGCAGTAGAGCCTTAGGTGCCGAAAAAATTGTCCTGACATTTGGCCCGATCCGCCAAACTATCAATATCAGCGACTTAGAAGACTTTGCTAAAGACGGGACGACGACGCCAACCCTCAAACAAATTATCGGGTTCTCCAAAATTGACCCAAAAATACTACAGGGGTTGATCGGTTTACAAATTGGTTTAAAGCCGGCTAATCTCGCCCGGGTTATTTACAGCACCCCGGGAGAAAAAATTACTGACGAAATTGCTCAAGCAATTCGGACTCAGCGGCGCACAGAAAGTGGCAAAGCTCTGAGGGCGGCGGTGATTCTGGCATCGGGCGACGACGGTAAGGTGTCGCTGCTGGAAATGTTGCAAAAGTATCCTCTACCTGAGGTGTACGTAGATGTGGCCAGCATTGCTGGGACTGTTGGCAAGATTCAGGGCTTGGCGGGAAATCTCAGCAGCTTGCTTCAAGATTCTGGGCGCGAGACAACCAAGACAACTGAAACAAATCGTACCGAAAGCACGATCGCACCTCAGAGCAATCAAGCCCGGCCAACAACTCCCCCAACCGTGCGCCGCCCCGTACCCTTACCGGCACAGCCACCGCAGCCCGTGAGGCCGATCAGGGGACTTTGGTAAAAAAAATCATTGGGCACGACAAACTCTGAAGCAATCAATTTTGCTTCAGCAGTTTTTTGAGCAACTTTGGCACCTCCGAAGGGCGAGCAGCCACAGGTATGTCCGCCTCTTCAAAGGCAGCCATTTTGTTTTCTGTCTTAAGTCCAAAGGCTTTCTGGGCGGCAGCCCGAGAACTAATCAAGATGCCGGCGTGACCCAAAGACGGGCCCTTGGGAGCGTAGCGGCCGGCTAGATAAGCAACCACGGGTTTGTCGATCGCCGAAGCGATGTAAGAAGCAGCAGCTTGTTCGCTCCAGCCGCCAACTTCCCCCACCAAAACAATCGCCTCGGTACTGTCATCTTCATCCAAAATTTGCAGCCACTGCATAAAAGAAGAACCCACAATCGCATCGCAGCCAATACAAACCGCCATCGACTGTCCCAAACCCGCCTCAGTGAGTTCGAGAGCAACTTCATAAGTCAAAGTGCTGCTGCGGCTGATTACGCCGATCGAACCTGGGGTATAAAATTCCTTGGGGTGAGTTCCCAACAGCAGTTTGTCAGGGACAATAATCCCCGGACTGTTGGGCCCGATTACCAATGTTTCGGTAGCTTCTGCTTTTCTGACTAAGCGCACCATATCCAGAGGAGGCACTCCCTCAGTGACGATCGCGATTTGCCGAATTCCTGCCGCGATCGCTTCTTGAGCCGCATCCAGCACCGAGTAAGCATCTACCAAAATTACCGCAGTGTCAACATGACCCACTGCCGCCACGGCTTGTTCTACCAAATCAAAAATCTCAATTCCCTCCAACTCCTGCCCGCCTTTACCGGGACTGACTCCAGCGACTACATTCGTGCCGTATGCTTTCATCATCAGGGCGACACGGGCTGACGCGGGAGATTCTATAATGCCCTGTACGAGGACTTTGCTTTCTGGAGTTAAATTCATTTTTTCCCACTTGACACTCGATCTTTAAAAAGCAGAAGCTCTCGGCGCGTGCATAAAACTCGAAGCGGCCGATCGACTGCTGCTACTACTTAGCGGAGGATACAGAGGCTTTTGCCGCCTCATCCAAAGTCCTAGTTAGCTGTACCGGCAACTGTCCCAAACCCTTTTTAAGGGCATCAGTATCGCTATCTATCAGGCGCAGCACAACTTGGATGTGGCGGTTGGCGCGAGCTTTCCGTTCCAAATAGGCGACGGCCGCAGCGGTGATTTCCTCGGTCTTGGAGGCGGCCAAAATATTAACCAGTATTACCTTAACGCTTTTGTCCTGACCGACCAACTCCAGACCTGCATCCGCGCGATCGCGCAGAGCATTTACTGCATCGTAGCGGTGTAGGGAACCGATATTCACAAAATTAGCCGGTTTTCCTCCTTGGTGGGCTACAGCATCCAGAGTTGCCATTGTCAGGCCGACTCCGTTGCACAAAATCCCGATATTCCCATCGAGTTCGACTAATTCTAGGGATTCTCCATTGGAGATTGAGGATTCAGGCTTGGGGTCAAACTGCCGCGGCGAGTGTAGCAGCTTCGAGTTAGAATTCGGTCGATCGGCAGTATAGAGATTTCTCCTCTCCCCTACGAGTCCGCTGCTGGGAGTCTTACCCGAGAGTGACGCCAAATCGGGATGCCGCCCTAACGCATCGTCGTTAGCGGTGACTTTACCGTCTAAAGCCATGACCTCTCCCGTCGGACTGATGCCCAGAGGATTGATTTCTACTAAATCTAAATCTTTTTGAACAAACAGCCGATACATTTTCTCGACAATCGAGCTCACCGATTGAATCAAATCTCCCTGCAATCCCATTTTCAGCATCAGGCGCCGCGCGTAGAAAGGCGAAAATTCTTGGTCTACGGCAACTTGCTGCATTTGGTCGATCGACCCTTCGACATCCATACCTCCTTCTCTGGAACCTAGAAGTACCGGGCGTCGAGCTACGGGGTCTAGGAGTACCGCCAAGTATAATTCTCGATCGGCGTTGTACTTTGCTTCTGCCAGCAAAACTTGGGGATATTCGTTTTCGATCGGCAAATTAAAAATTGTTTGAGCTGCGGCTACAGCATCGATCGTATTTTCCACAAACTTAACGCCGCCAGCTCGGCCCCGTCCCCCCGCCCGTACTTGCGACTTAAGTACAACTGGGTAGGGAATTTTCAGTTTTTTGAGGTCGGCAGGATTGTCAATTCGCTGGGACGGCAAAATCGGAATTGCCATCTCGCGAAATAAAGATTTGGCTTGGTACTCTAACAAATCCATTATTAATAACGGGTGACGGGTAGTTGGCAACAAGGAATTCGTCGTAACTGGCAATTCATAATTAATAGATACTAATTGGCTTTTTGTCAAGTTAAAATTTAAAAAATATGGCTTTTATCTTTTAATTTTAGACTTTTGTCTGGCCGATCGCTTATTCAGTATTGCTGGCTTATCACCTATCACCTAAGCTATTTTGTACTTTATTGTTTTGCCTTCGACAATGGCAAGATTTGACTCGTGGCTGGGGCTCGACAGAGTAGGGAGATGGTTAGTAGTTGTTTTATCTTCGGAGTTTTGGCAATACTGTTTACAGATATTTCTGGGAGCTAATCATCAATTAATTCCCAGTAAATTAATCTAATTAAGCCTCAAATACGACTCGTTTTCAAGCTTTTAATGTGTATTTTATCCCTTTGTCCCGATCGCTAATGACTTCTTCCTTCGCTCAAGTGTCAAGTGTCAACTGTCAACTGTCTACTTAGCAGCGCCTTGATGAACGGTTTTGACCCATTTAAGCCGCTTGGGCCGCACCGCAATCCGAGCCGTCACAGTCCCAACCAGCAGCCAGTGCAACATATACACAGTACCGCGCAGGGTTTGCAGGAAGGTGACAAAAACTCTTTTGACCTCAAATTTGGTCTCTTGGCGAGTGCGGCGCAGACCGACAAACATTCCCACCACTGACAAGGTAAGAGTCATGAAAGTTAAGGGACTGGCGATCGGCATCCGGCGCAGCGCCACAGACATCAAACAGTCAGGGAGCGCTACTGTAGGCAAGAGATATTGAGATACCCAAAATCCAAATAAATCCCAAGTTTTCCCAGTTCCCATGCGGTTGCGCAAAATTAGCCGCCAGTAGTCAAGATAGCGCTGATAGCCACCTTCTGCCCAGCGATTGCGTTGATGCCACAGGGCGCCAGCGTTAGTGACACCTTCTTCAGATACGGCTGGGAAAGCCAGAAACTCAATATCCCAGCGGTCTAGGTGCAGCCTCACCGTCAAATCAAGGTCATCGGTAATTGTTTCCTCGTTCCAGCCGCCGCAGCGTTCCAAAGCAGTGCGGCGCATGAATTGACCGTTACCGCGCAATTCTCCAATGCCGCCGATTGCAGTCCGCTGCTGCTGGAAAAAACTGTCGAGGGCCATTTCTGCTTCTTGGCCGCGAGTCCAAACATTTACCGCAGCATTGGCGATGGCTTTTCTGACTTGCACAGCCCCTACCTGTTCTCGATCGAACACCGGCAGCACGTGGCGCAGCAAATCCGGCGTTACCGTGGCGTCCGCGTCAAATATTCCGACAAATTCCCCGCGAGTCAGCGGCAAAACTTGATTCAGAGCTCCGGACTTGCCGCCGCTGGCATTTGCATCTGTGCGAAATACTTTAAGCTGCGGGTACTGTTTGGTTAGCTGTTCCAATACCATCGGCGTACCGTCGCTGCTGCGATCGTCGATCGCCCAAAGTTCGTAACGGTCGATCGGATAATCTAAATTGCAGATTGATTCTACCAATCGAGCAATCACCGCTTCCTCATTTTTCGCCGCCACCAACAGCGACACGTAGGGCCAATCTTCTCGACTTTCATCAGCCAGAGGCGGCAGTACCGGTTTGGGTTTGGCAAACAAAACTCGCAGGGCTTGCATCCACAGCAACCCCGTCAGCCCCCAGACCACCCACGCACCCCAAGAAATCAAGTGCAGGGCGATCGTTAAAGTCCAAATTGCCGCCAGCACCGCAGCGGCTTTTCCCCGCCGTCCCCGGTACAGATTGTGAGGAAAAGAGCCAGAAGCAGGCACAGACACCGCCACCGTTCGTTCTGTTGTTGTTTCCGCATCAAACACCTTGTCGCCCGTGTCTGGTACAGCAAATACTTTGGCGACCTTGGAGTTCGAGGTCAAACTCTTGAGCTCTTCTTGAGCCAAATCAGGGATGTCCAAATTAAGCTCTGTGCGAGCGTCGTTTTCTGGCCAAGAACTCTCCTGCATAGGTTACTTGATTCAACCACCAATAGTTTTTGATTTTAGATATAAGTATTTACTGTATCAGTTTCTGAGCTTTTATCGAAAGCATACCCTAGCGTGTTGACTCCGAAAGCACTTGACAGCTTACCGCAAGCATAGTCGAATGGTTGACAGTTGAAGGCTACCTCTACCCTTAAGTCCGAGGATTCGAGCAATCAATAGTCAGATTTTAATTGATCCCGATCGGGCGCGAGGGCTTTCAAGCAATTTTTTCCGGTAAACTGGCGCGGACTCGCGGACTCGAAACCACGAGTGAGTGCTTGCGCTTGCCCTGGAATATCTGCTAATTTTTGCACAGCAGCTCAACTAAACTGCTAGTAGTAATTGTCAGGATGTGGAAATATGTCTCTTCCTCAACTGAAGCCAGCCGAAGACAAAGAAGTGAAAGTCTACGCACCTTTCTGTCAGGAGCCCCGGCGCAAGTTCTTGCCGCACGCTATCGGTCTCTACAAGCTCAAAAGCTTGGAGGGGGCAAGAAAAATTGACGGTGGCGAAGATGTGCCCTTTGTCGCTAGTTGGAATATCTCGTCGCTGCCGATCGACCTAACCCGCTGTCTAGTGTTGTTTGACGGCAATGCGGAACTCAGCTATGAAGTAACGATGCAAAGCTCTGATTTTGTGACTTGCTTAATTGAGGTACTTTTGACTTTTCAGCGCACTCGTACCGTCGATTTTTCTAAGACGTTTTACCGCAAGCTGATGCGCGTAGATGAGTAACTTTTGCTGTACCCGCCCTTGGGAAATTCGACCGCCAGATTGTGGGTACGATTTGCGGCGCACTAACTGTCTGCGGTCGCTACCAACGGCTAGATTACACGATCGTGCGCCTGTCCTATTTTTTCAGTCCAAACACTAACTAAATTCTGGGACGATTCTCCATTGCTTTGGGCGCGATCGCTGATCCTCGCTTCTCCAGCAAATCTACAGCAGTTTACCGTTGATTGCGATACAGATTTCCCGTAGGGACTCAGGCTTTGCTTGAGTCCCTACCTGTATTTTAGGCAATTGAAAACTGCTGTATTTGTTGCGCAACAAACATCAAATCCCGGCACTGAAAGCTTTTATTAAAAATCGTGCAACAGAAACCAATATTCCAACCCTAGTAGTTCTCCGGTCATTCCTAATTCTTTAATATTGAATCCTCCAACGCTCCAATACTAGGAAATTGGTGTGGGAGTTGAGGTAAGACACATTTCCACCAAGATCCTAACTTTATCTAGGTATTAATATTTGTAAACATTGTCAGTAATATCACTGAGGCATTTTAGGATAATAGCAAAAGAAAAATTAGTTAATTTCTCAGAAAACCGCTTAAATTATTAAACCTGTCTTCAGCAAGTAATTTTTCCTAATCTGGCGATAGCAGGGATTTAATCTAAGTCCTAATTTTAGGCTTTTAGGACTCTGAGATAATTTATCAACCGTCATTATGGGGGTCTATTTTTCATGCTCAAATTTTGCAAATAAGTGGCATAAACCCGAATTCAATTATAGCAATTAGTTTGAGCAACTATCAAGAAATCATTTAAGCAACCACAGGGCAAACATCAGTTATTGCCATTACTCCTAGGTGATTTTGAGTAAGTGCATAACTCAGAGCAGACTACATATCAGGTATTGCAGCTACAGATAAAAACCTACCAATTTTTGCAAGAGGTATATGATGACTCAGCTAACCAGGGAAATCTATCAAGATTGTTTAATTAGCGATCGGGCGATCGAACTTACGATTGAACACACAGCAACTGTCGCAGCAAATAGTGCAAGACCTGCGGATGCTCAGCAGGCTGCGGGCACATGGGACACAGAAATTTCAGAGATTGTGTTTATTGACACAGCCGTTGCAGATTACCAAAGCTTAGTTGCCGGAGTCAAACCCGGAATCGCAACAGTTATCCTCGACTCGAACCAAGACGGTATTGCGCAGATTAGCGAATATCTAGCCAATTGTCAGCAGGTATCTGCACTGCACATCATCAGCCACGGCAGTCCCGGCAGCTTGCAATTAGGCACAGCTCAATTAAGTTTAGATACACTCAAATCCTACGCCAACCAACTACAAGAATGGGCGGCATCGCTGAGGGCCGCATCAGAGATTTTGCTTTACGGTTGCAGCGTAGCAGCAGGCCGCGGTCAAGCATTCATTCAGCAAATCAGCAGCCTTACAGGAGCAAAAATCGCAGCTTCTACAACCCTGACAGGGAGTGCAGATTTAGGAGGAGATTGGCAGCTTCAGGCAACCACAGGCGAAATAGAAATAGATGCGGCAATTCAACCTGAAACCCTGAAAAATTATGCCTTTACCTTAGTCAACCTGAATACATCATTTGGAGATGGAGGCGTAGTCATCGGGGTAGATGGTTATGGGTCTTTCGGGTCTGCTGTTAACGGCAGCGGAACCACTGATGCGTTTTATGACCCCATCGGTACTGTCCAGCCGTCTAAAACCACCTTTCAGTCTGGAGTGGCAATCCGATTTGGCGGTACGACGCGGACTTTTTTGACTACTGGCTCCATAGCTAGTTCCAGCTCACAGCCCAATCCAGGTTTTACGAGTTTAAGCCCAACCAGCGTTCAAAGCAAATTCACTTTCAACGGTCTTGACTTTGAACTGATTCAGAGCGTCACAGACCTGATCGTTGATGGGGGAAGGAAAGGTAGCCTTTTAACTCAAGCTTATAGAATTACGAACCCCGGCCCTGCAACCACTGGCTTTGAGTTAATCCGTTACGTGGACGGCGACTTGCAATTTGATGGCGCTATTCAAGACACTGGCGGCCGTATTGTTTCAGGAGGAGGGGCACAAGAAATTCTCTTCGAGACTGACAGTGGCGACAATCCTGCAAACCCAACAACCTTTGTGGGCATTACGGCTATAGGGGGAAGCACTGCGTCGCCGGGCCGCTATGAAATTAACAGATACGGCCCATTTAACAGCATCCCCGGATTGGGCAACAGGATTGTATCGGGAAATACATTAGGTGACATAATCAACGGCGATGGTGCGGATGCCGATCAATTCATAGACGCAGGAGGAGCCTACGACGTGACCTTGGGTCTGCGAAATACATTTTCTCTTGCGCCAGGTCAGTCTACCAACTACGCAACCACTACCATCTTTGGGACGCTAGCTCCCAATCTAATCAATCTCCCCATCCTCAGCATCACCTCACAGGGGAATCCCGCCGAAGCAGGTTCAGTTCCCGGCACTTTTAGAATCACCCGCACCAATAACACCACCGGAGATGTCGTCGTCAATTTGAATGTAGCGGGGTCTGCTACCTTCAGCACCGACTATAGTGTGACAGGCGCTAACTCCTTCACGGCAAGTACCGGCATAGTTACGATACCCGCTAACGTTCCAAGCGTCGATGTGAGCGTAACTCCCGTCGATGACAACGTATTTGACCCAAATGAAACCGTCCAACTCACCCTCAACCCTGGTACTGGCTACTTCCTCGGTTCCCCCGACAGGGCTGTGCTGACGATCGCCGACAATGATAGCAGAGGCATTGTTGTCACCTCAGTCCCCCCCAATACTCCTCTAGCAGAAGGCGGCAGCCCCAAAACTTACAAAGTAGCCCTCAGAAGCCGACCCACCGAACTGGTAATCTTTACTCTTAACCCAGACGAACAGACAGACTTGGGAGCAGGTGCTAGCAACTCCGTCAGCTTCTACTTCACTCCCAGCAACTGGAACGTCCTTCAAACTCTCACGGTGAAGGCAGTAGACGATAACATAGCTCAAGGCCCTCACACCAGCACTATTAGTGGCACGGTCAACAGTGCCGACGCGAACTACGACGGCGCTGTACCAGTGACCCTCGACGGCGCTGCTGTTGCCAGTCTGACTTTGCCAATTACCGACAACGATACACCACAGGTAAAAATTACCCAGACTGGTGGCGTCAGCAAAATCAGCGAAGACGGGGGGACGGATACCTATACAGCGGTGCTAAGCAGCCAGCCTGCGGCCGATGTTACTGTCACCGCCTCCCCAGACACCCAAAGCGACGTAGGGGCTGGAGGCGGAAACCCGATCGCTCTGAAATTTACTCCGGCTAACTGGAACGTGCCTCAAGTAATCACTGTGCAAGCCGTGGACGATGTTGTAGCTCAAGGCACGCACTCTAGTACGATCGCCCACAAAGTCGCCAGTACAGACGCGAAATACAACCTGATTGCTACTCCCTCGGTCACGGCCCAAATTACCGACAACGATACCGCCGGAGTCACAATTACTCCTCCTGAAACCACTGCTACTGAAGGCGGCGCCACAGGCAGTTACAAAGTAGCCCTCAATAGCAAACCCACTGCGCCAGTTAAGATCAACTTCAATACCGGGATTCAAATCGACTCAATTTCCACATTTACTTTCACCTCGGCCAATTGGGACGTACCGCAAACAGTCACGGTGAAAGCCACCGACGACACTGTTGTCGAAGGGCTGCACACAGGCACGATCAACCACAGCATTGCCGTTGGCAGCGCTGCGGAATATAAATCGGTCGCGATCGCGCCAGTCACAGCCATCATCACCGATAACGATGTCGCTAATGCCAGTACGCCCAGCGTGGCGATCGCACCTGCGAACGCGACAGCAACCGAAGGCGGTGCCACAGGTAGTTACAAAGTCTCCCTCAACACGAAACCGACTGCTAACGTCACAGTCAACTTTACTGCGGGCAGTCAAATAAATGCGATCGCACCGATCCTGTTCACTCCGGTTAACTGGAATGTGCCACAAACAGTAACGGTGACAGCAACCGATGACACGATTGTGGAAGGAACCCACACAGGCACGATCAATCACAGCATCGCAGCAGGCAGCGCAGCCGAATATTTGCCAGTGGCGATCGCACCAGTCACCGTCAGCATCACCGACAACGACACAGTTACCTCGACCGCAGCGGTAAAAATCTCTCCCACAAATACTTCAGCAGCAGAAGGCGGTGCCAATGGCAGTTACACCGCGGTATTAACTTCTGTGCCAAAAAGCGACGTTAAAGTTAGCTTCGCGGTTGACAGTGAAATAGAAGCGATCGCACCCTTCACCTTCACTCCAGCTAACTGGAACGTGCCTCAAACTGCCACTGTCAAAGCAGTAGACGACTCGGTGGTTGAAGGAACGCAGCTTAGCATCATCACTGCCAGTGCTAGCAGCACCGATCTCGCTTACAACAATATCGGCATTTCCAAAGTCGATGTCTTGATTATTGACAACGACTCCCCCGGCATCGCGGTCACTCCTAACACCACCAATGCAGCAGAAGGTGGTGCAACTGGCAGCTACACTATTGTCCTTACCAAATCGCCGACAGCGCCTGTTAAGGTCAACTTTGCCACGGGCAGTCAAATAGATGCGATCGCCCCGATTACTTTTACTCCGGCTAACTGGAATGTGCCGCAAACAGTAACGGTGACAGCCACCGACGACACTGTTGTGGAAGTAACCCACAGCGGCACGATTAACCACAGCGTCGCCCCCGGCAGCGCGGCCGAATACTTGCCAGTGGCGATCGCGCCAGTCACCGTCACCATCACCGACAACGACACAGCTACTACTGCTGCTGGCGTGACTGTTAGCCAAAGCGGCGGCAACACGATTGTCGTTGAAGGCGGTGCTACCGACACCTATCAAGTAGCCCTCAACAGCCAGCCCAAAAATGATGTTAAAGTTAGCTTCGCCACAGACAGTCAAATAGAAGCGATCGCCTCCTTCACGTTCACTGTTTCTAACTGGAACCTGCCGCAAACCGCCACTGTCAAAGCAGTGGACGACTCGGTTGTGGAAGGAACGCACCTGAGTACGATCGTATCGACGGCTAGCAGTACCGATCTCGCTTACAACAATATCGGCATCCCCAAAGTCGATGTCTTAATTCTCGACAACGACAGTCCCGGGATCGCCGTTACACCCACGAGTACCAATGCCGCAGAAGGCGGTGCCAATGGCAGCTACAGCGTTGTCCTCACCAAAGCGCCGACGGCTAAAGTTACGGTCAACTTCGCTGCGGGCAGTCAAATAGATGCGATCGCACCCATTACTTTCACTCCGGCTAACTGGAATGCAGCGCAAACTGTCACCGTCAAAGCTACCGACGACACTGTTGTGGAAGGAACCCACACCGGGTTGATTTTTTCCAGCGTCGCTAACGGTAGCGCTGGCGAATACTTGCCAGTTGCGATCGCCCCCGTCACCGTCACCATCGCCGACAACGACATCGCCCCGACGCCGACACCGACACCTGCACCTGTCATCAACTTTTCGCCGACAATTATCGTTTCAACGCCGACACCTGCGCCGACACCTGCACCAATCATCAACTTTTCGCCGACAATTATCGTTTCGACGCCGACACCAGGGCCGACACCAGGGCCGACACCAGGGCCGACACCTGCACCAATCATCAATTTTTCGCCGACACTCGAGCCGACACCCACACCAACTCCCACACCAACTCCCACACCAACTCCCACACCAACTCCCACAC
>NZ_JAUBOJ010000127.1:0-16795 GCF_036700185.1 Microcoleus sp. BM001215392
TTTTCGCCCAAATGCTACGCCCCTACATATACATTTCGACTTTTGCAAGATATCTTTTGTAGGAGATTCTTGCCATCCGCCAACATAACAGAACCCATATTTAGGATGTTTAACGATCGAACCACGCTTAAACCCCGCACTTAAAGTGCCACCGTACCGAGAGCGGATATGACCTGTAGAATGCTGCAAACGATGCAGTTGCCTGCGATGAAACAAAGCGAGGGATTACTTCTATTAGCTTGGTATTGTCAGGTTGAATGTGTCCCCCTGTATACCAATTAGCTAATACCCAAGAATCAATGCAGTGAGCCTCAAACTTATTCGATAGCTTCTGTTTGGATTTTTTGAGTCCTAAACTTTGACGTAGCTCATAAGTATCGTTTCCCGAGCTAATCTCAAGATCGGTGAGCTTTCTGAGTTCAGAATAGAACCAGTGTTTGCCCACTTCTAGAGGGCTAAACGATACATTCCACTTGTGTCCATTTTTCCAGGTACGAGCTTTGATGTCCTCTACAACAAAAGCTGATACGGAAAACATAGAAATCAGCCAGTTAACTATCCTTAATTTCCACTGCCACCGTGCCTTAGTAGATGGGGGAATCCGATTTTTGTTAGCCAACCTATTGGTTCGATTTTGACGGCACGGTGTATTGCGAAACCTTCGAGCGCGTCGCATATTGCGCTTGAATTTTACATGGTTTTTTACCCAATCAACGGCATGAGTTTGGATGTTTAAGTAAGTGTGCGATTTAGATTTAACGGTAAATCCTTCGCGCTTGCTACCCGGATCGATTCCTACCGCAATGGGCTGATAATTGTAGTTTGAAGGCTCTATGTTGAGTCGGACACAAAATACTCCTTTTTTCCAGAATGGTGTTGCCACCCCCGACTTAACCCAGCGCTTGGCGCGGCTTGGGGTAGTCGGCATTAACGGTCTATTTTCACTGTTGACAACGGGTACAAACATTTACGGTAAGTCCTATTTCTAGGTATATATTGGCCTTCGCCACTGACTGTCAGAGTTGGTTAAAAACGCTGCGGTGGCATTCTTAACATCTTGCAGGATACCACTCCCAAACAGTTCAGTTTGTCTTTTTGACACAGGCTAGACACTTTTTTAGTCTCGAATTTGTGAAGGTGGTGAGTCTCCCTCTTTCAAGCCCCATGCCTTCAGGTTGGGGTTAGTGACGGCATCAAGCTATAGTTTGAGTTTTCCTTGGCTTCGACAAGTTTAACAAATATCGAAGGTTGAGATTGCCGGGGACTCTTATGCTCAGAATTGCTAATGTGTCCGGTTGGTGCGGCTGCGGAAATTTAGATGGGAAGCGGCGAGGGAGAGGGCTGTTTTTGGGGAAAGTGCGATCGCCCGCCAAGTAGACAGAGGCATAATTAGTTAAGTTACAGGGCGATCGCCGCCATTGAAAATCAGTATTAACCTTTCACTCATCAGAAACCTGCCCGATGTCAGGTAACATGAGAAAGGATTAATTTTTAACAGCGCGGCATGGCTACTATTTGGGAACTCGACTTTTACAGCCGTCCAATCATAGACGAGCGTGGGAAAAAAAAATGGGAAGTTTTGATTTGCGAAAGCCCGCTGAATGTAGGGGACAAGGCAGAATCTCTGTTTCGTTACTCGCAATTTTGCCCGAGTACAACCGTGAATTCCCTGTGGCTGGCCGACGCAATTAAAGATGCGATCGCCTCTGCACCGAAACCACCCGAAAAAATCCGCTTTTTTCGCCGCCAAATGGCGAACATGATTACCAAAGCCTGCGAGGAATTGGATATTCCCTCAGCCTCCAGCCGCCGCACCCTCGCCCTCAGCCTGTGGCTGGAAGAACGGATGCAGGACGTTTATCCTTCAGAACCGGGCTATCAAGCAGTTGTCAACCCGAGCGTTCAATTTGTACCCGAAACGCCCATAGCGCTGCCGGATGCCTTAATCGGCGAAAAATGGACGTTTGTGAGTTTGCCGATCGCAGCTTTTGATGAGATGTCCGAGTGGGATATTGGATTTGGCGAAGCTTTCGGACTCCCGATGACACGCCTCCCCCCGGAAACACAAATTCCAGGATTAATTATCTACTCATCGAGAGCAACGGCTTTAGCAGGTTGGATGTCGGGTTTGGAATTAGCTTTTCTCAGATTTGACAGCACCCCTATCCCCAGGTTGGTATTAGATACCGGAGCTAACGATCGCTGGATTATAGCTAATCTCAGAGATGCAGCAACCCAGAAAGAAGCCGCATCATTTGAAGCTGCGAAACAACAAGCCAAAAAAGTACATTTTTTAGCAATTCAGTCGAATCCACAATCGGAATCTTTCGCTGGATTTTGGCTGCTGCACGAACTAACTAACTAATTAGTTGTTAGTTGTTATTTGTTATTTGTTATTTGTTATTTGTTATTTGTTGCGGTGCCCCGATCCCTTCGACTACGCTCAGGATAAACGCAGTCGTTGGGTTAGTTGTAGATTATGGGTTGTGACTTCCAATAACCAATAACTAATAACCAGTAACTAATAACCAGTAACCAATAACCAATAACCAGTAACCAATAACCGATCGCCCATTAGCAACCACTGACAACAATGACCAATCACCAATCAGCAGAACAACTGTTAGAATTAGCCACCAAAGCAGGTGCCGAAGCTGCTGAGGTATTGGAATCGCAATCGCTGTCGCGGCCGGTATTTTTTGAAGCAAACCGCCTCAAACAGCTAGAAACTGCCCAAGCAGAAGGCATTGCCCTGCGGCTGTGGCGGGACGGGCGGCCGGGTTTGGCGGTGGCTTACGGGCCCGTGGAACCGCAGATTTTGGTCGATCGCGCGATCGCGCTTTCGCAACTGGCCGAACCGGAAACCATCGAACTCGGCACTGGTGAGACGGTTGTTTATCCCGATCGCGGAGTGTCAGTCCCAGCCGAACAGCTAGTAAACTGGGGAAAAGAAGCGATCGCGATCGTCCGCGAAGCCTATCCCGAAAGCCTCTGCACCGCCGAACTCGACTGCGAAATAGAAAGCACCCGCTTGCTGAATACCAGAGGCTTGGATTCGAGTCACACCGACACCACCCTCAGCGGTTACTTGTCAGCAGAATTAGTGCGGGGCGAAGATTTCCTCAACATTTGGGATGGCGAAACCGAACGCGGCACTCTCGACTTAAACACCAGCGCCAAGCGGGTTTTGCAGCGTTTGGAATGGGCGAAAGATAATGTAGCCCCCGCCACCGGGCGCGTGCCGATACTGTTTACAGCCAAAGCAGCCGATTTGTTGTGGGGGACTGTGTGTGCGGCATTAAACGGCAAACAGGTACTCGAAGGCGCTTCGCCTTGGAGCGATCGACTCGGCCAACAAGTGACATCGCCCCTTGTCACTCTCTCGCAGCAGCCGGATATCGGGCCCTATAGCTGTCCTTTTGATGACGAAGGTACTCCCACTCGGGCGATCGTCTTTATCAACAGTGGAGTCTTGCAGCTATTTTATACCGATCGCACCACTGGTAGAGCCTTGGGAAGCGGCACCACCGGCAACGGATTTCGCCCGGGTTTGGGTAGCTACCCCACGCCGAGTTTGTTCAATGTTTTGATTAAACCAGGATCGCGATCGCTAATCGATTTAATCACTCAATTAGACGACGGAATTGTCATCGATCAAATGCTCGGCGGCAGTGCCGGAATTTCCGGCGACTTTTCGATTAACGTCGATCTCGGCTACCGAGTCAAAAAAGGTCAAATAATCGGCAGAATAAAAGACACCATGGTAGCCGGCAACGTCTACAGCGTCCTCAAACAATTGGTAGAATTAGGAGGAGACTCCGAGTGGAACGGTTCTTGCCACACACCATCTGTAATTGTAGAGGGATTGTCCGTCACCGGCAAAAACTAATCGGTAATTAGTCATTAGTCATTAGTCATTAGTCATTAGTCATTAGTCATTAGTGCTGTCCCCCGAGCGAACAGCAGTCATTGGTAATTAGTCATTGGTCATTAGTAATAAAGCTCTCTCCGAGTGCGTGAAAACGAGAAACATTCAAATCCCAAGTAGGAGAATATTGACTCTCACGCACTCCCTCAACCATTGGATAATATCAATGCCACAGCATTGGAATTATTGCTCTCTCTTTTCTCCCCCTCTGCGTCAAGAGCGTTATAAAAAGGTTAAATTACCTGACGATACAACCGGAATTGATATAACATAAATGCAACCGCCAGCGATCTAGCAATCCTAAATAATTTGTACATATGTAGGGGTAGTGGATGGTGCGTGCCTGCGGTGGCAGCGCAAACAGGGCAACCACGGGGCCCAAGGCCCCTACAAGAATTACACAACCGATCGACGGATGCTAGATAAATGTCCAATTCTCTATTTTAAACTAGAATTAGCAGGTGCTACGATCGCAAATCAAAAAACACAAATTTTCCCTGACAAACTAGACAACATAATTACCATCTAAAATCTCAAAACGTTATGCGTATTTGTTTTATCGGCGACTCTTTTGTCAATGGTACCGGCGATCCCAAATATCTTGGTTGGACAGGAAGAATTTGCGCTGCCGCCAGCGGGCAAACCCAGGAGATTACCTACTATAATTTAGGAGTGCGGGGAGAAACAAGTGCCGATATAGAAAATCGGTGGTTCAGCGAAATTTCTTGCCGCTTGCCTCACTACTGCGACGGTCGAATAGTATTTTCCTTTGGCGTCAACGACACTTACTTTGAAAACGGAAAAACTCGCGTAGCCCTGGAAAAATCCCTGGAAAACCTTCGCTACATTCTAAGTTCTGCCCAAGAAAGAGTCCCAATTTTAATGATAGGGCCGCCGCCAGTTATTGATGTGGAGCGCACCATTAGAATAGCTAATTTGTCGCAACAGTTTTCCGAAGTTTGCAGCGACTTAAACGTAGCTTATTTAGATATTTGTACCCCCCTGGAAAAATCAGAAATTTGGCTCAAAGAACTTACCGAAAATGACGGTTCCCATCCCCGCGCCGCTGGTTATAATGAACTGGCTAAAATAGTTCACAATTGGGATGCTTGGAAAGCTTGGTTTAAAAATATAAATATGTCGGAGATGGAGACGGTAACACTGTTTAGAGCTGTCGGGAAAAAAGAAATGGAATTAATTAAAGAAAGCAATTTTATGGCATTTCCGCCGCGACTGTCTTTTCAGCCTATTTTTTATCCGGTACTCCACAAAGCTTATGCCATACAAATAGCGCGAGATTGGAACACAAAAGATGCTGCATCGGGATATTTTGGCTATGTTACCAGGTTTCGAGTTTTGGCTGAATTCTTAAAAAAATATTCCGTGCAAACTGTCGGCAGTTCGATTCATCAAGAATATTGGATTCCGGCAGAAGAGTTAGCAGAATTTAATCGCAATATTGTCGGAAAAATTGAAATCTTTGCTGAATATCAACCCTAAAAAACGACCTACAAAACTTAGGAATGAGTAGTGAAAAATCAATTATTTTGCGAAAAGCGGGTCGCTCACCTTTGATTCCTATAAAAACTTGATTTATCTCGGGTGGAGTGGAGCGGTTTCGCTCAAATAGGAGCATCTAATTCTGAAAAAAAGCATTTTTGGGCAGTGCTATATTACAGCATTACAGCAAATTCCCCGGAAGTAGGTATCGACCAGAGGTAGGGATGCCGTGTTATGTGTCGATTAATCGATCGGCATCTGTACAAAACTAGCATCTGCTGTAAAATATCGCTCCTTTGCACTACAAAAGCCCAACTGAGATGCTGCTTGCTTAAAGCCCGATCCTGCGATCGGAACGATAATTATATTTGAGCTGCGGTAATAGGGTTAGCTGAGCATTGAGACAATTTATTACAATTCTCCAACCTTCATAAATTAAAAGCTAACCTAGATTGGAAAGTCTCAGAAATCGGGCATTACTTATGAAGTCCACAATGTTGACTGGGCTGCTGACAGGGTTAGTTGTTTCTTGTCTCACAACTGCGACAAGTTGTCAGCCGGGCCACGCGCGAAACAATAGCTTGGTGTCCAGGATTCCGATTGATGGGAGTTTGAGAGGGTTGGCTTCTACTCGGGTAGATTTTCCCCTGCGTGTGGCGAAAGAGCCAGAGGCGATCGATCCGAAAGCTGAGGAGTTTTACAATCAGGGCGAGCAGAAGTACGGAAAAAAAGATTATCAGGGTGCGATCGCTGATTTCGATCGCGCGATTGAGCTGAATCCTAATCATTGGGCTGCTTATATCGGCCGCGGTAATGCCCGCGATGACTCAGGAGACAGCCGGGGTGCGATCGCCGATTACGATCGAGCCTTGAAAATTGATCCCAACAATGCGTCAGCCTACTACAACCGGGGTGTTACCCAATCAAGGTTAGGAGACAATCAGGCTGCGCTCTCAGATTTCAATCAAGCTCTGAAAATTAACCCCAACTATGCTTCTGCTTATAACAATCGGGGTATTATTCGCAACAGCTTAGGAGACAAAGATGGCGCCCTCGCCGACTTCGAGCAAGCCATAAAATTTAACCCCAACTTACCGCAGGCTTACGGCAACCGGGGTAATGTCCGCGAAAGGTTAGGAGACAAGCAGGGCGCGATTGCAGACATTCAAAAAGCCGCAGAGTTATTTATGCAACAAGGAGACAAATATAATTATGTAAAGGCACGAATGAAAGTTAGAGAACTTGAAGAGACACCATCAATTCCTCAATAATTTCGCTGCAAAGTCGCCGATATCACAGGATTTATGAGTTTTTAAGCTGCGTTCAACAGTGGACAGTTGACCGCTTGAGGGTTGACAGTTTAAAAGCGAAATCTACCCTTAAGTCCGAGGATTGGAGTAATGAATAGTCTGATTTTAATTGATCCCGCTCCGGCGCGAGGGCTTTCAACCAATTCTTTCTGGTAAAACACTCGATTTTCACTTAAAATTATGAACTTCAATCGCCGACTATTCGCAGCATCGATCAATGTAACTGCAACGTGACTGCAACTATTTTCATCGCCCACCCCCCGCAGTTTACGCGACTTGAAGCTAAATCGATCGCAGTACAGATTGAGACCAATGCTCGGGTTGATTTGTCCGTGCAGGTTGTGGGTCAATAGCAGGGAAAGGCCGATCGCCCATCTCGACTCTGTTGCGAGGGCGATCGACAGCATCCCCCAAAATACATATTTTTTAACTATAGCTGAGAGCGATTATCTATTTTATTAGCCACATTAAAAAAATATTTAGCCGCGCTTTACCGCATATTCCGCTAATATTGTCAATACTTAAAGAAGTAAATTTTGGGCGATCGCCCGAGCTGAAACTTAAATAAATCTAAATTGTTTTGGGCGATCGCACAAAAGCGAATCAAAATTAGAGCGATCGCCAAAACAGTAAATTAACGATTAAATTCGTTGCATTGTCCCAAACCAAGCAATTTTTTGTTAAAGTCAAGCCCAACGGACAATTCGCAGGCAATCAACCCTATTTATGCCGTACATTACCATCCCTAAACAATTTAGGGAACCTTCCAGGGTCATCGAATCTCAACTATTTTTACGACCAAAACGCCTCGCTATTTTTGAAGCTTGCCTAATTGGTTTAGTCGCCGGACTAGCAGGCGTATTGCTGAAATTAGGAGTGGGATGGCTCGGCAGTTGGCGAGTAGCTACCTCCACCATAATTCCCGCTTGGATCTTACTGCCCAGCGTTGGTTTGTGCGGCGGATTGCTAACAGGTTTCTTGGTTGAACGTTTGGCTCCCGAAACTGCCGGAAGCGGCATTCCCCACGTCAAAGCTGCTCTCGGCGGCGTCAATCTTTCCTTAGATTTGCGAGTAGCCGTCGCCAAACTTCTCACCACAATTTTAGCAGTTGGTTCCGGTTTAACTCTCGGAAGACAAGGCCCAACTGTCCAAATTGGAGCATCCTTAGCCGGCTGGATCGGTCACTTGATGCCGACTTCCCCAGACTACCGCCGGCAATTGATTGCTTGCGGTGCGGCGGCGGGATTAGCTGCTGGTTTCAACGCTCCAATTGCTGGAGTTTTGTTCGTAGTTGAAGAACTTTTGCACGATGTTTCGGGATTGACTTTAGGGACAGCAATTATCGCTTCATTTATCGGTGCAGTTGTCTCGCAACTTTTGGGCGGAGATTCTTTAAATTTGAACCTGCGCGAGTACCCAACCAGTTTTGCAGCTCAGGAAACCCCGTTCTACATACTGTTAGGAGTTTTAGCCGGATTGCTGGGAGCTTTGTTCAGCAAAGGAGTGATTGCTAGCTTGCAATTTAACAGGCGGACGCTCAAATTACCCTTGCCCGCGCGAATTGCTTTAGCGGGGATTATCTGCGGTTCAGTAATAGCTTTTTTACCAGAAAGTTTCCGCAACAATACAGGTTTGCGGGAGTTTTTGCTGACCGGAGAAGCCAACGGTACAACGAGTTTGATTGCTTTGATAGCTCACTTTTTTCTGACAATTATTTCCGCTGCTTCTGGAGCTCCGGGAGGATTGTTTGCTCCTTCCCTTGTTATGGGTTCTGCACTCGGTCACATTGTGGGCATTATGCAAGCAAATTCCCTGGGCGTCGGTTTGCCAGCAACCTATGCTTTGGCGGGGATGGGAGCATTTTTTTGCGCGGTTTCGAGGGCGCCGATTACGGCGGTAGTTATTGTGTTTGAAATTACGGCGGATTTCAAATTGGTGCTACCATTGATGATTTGTTCTGTAGTTGCTTATTTAGTCGCCGAAAAGGTAGACAGTGGCTCTTTGTACGATCGCCTTTTGGAGTTTAACGGCATTCAACTAACCAAGACAAAACCTGTCACCGATACCCTGAGCGACTTGCTCGCAGCTAACGTCATGCAGCGCCGAGTTGAAACTCTCTCAAGCGTGCTAACTTTCGATGAAGTGATCCAGGCTTTTTCGCGATCGAGCCACCGCGGCTTTCCGGTAGTTGAAAATGGTAAATTAGTCGGCATTATCAGTCAAACCGATTTAGCAAAAGCCAGCGAGCAGAATTTGTCAGGGAAGACACTGCTCAAAGAATTTATGACTGCACAGCCGATCGCAGTCAAAGCCAAGGATAGCTTAAGCGAGGTACTGTACAGGCTCAATCACTACAATATCAGCCGCTTGCCCGTCATAGAAGGACGGCATTTAGTTGGAATTATTACCCGCAGCGACATAATCCGAGTAGAATCCGATCGCCTCAGCGGAGAAACAACCCAAGGCCCGCATCCAGAACCATCCTATGTAGTCTATCAAACCAGAGCGCCGCAAGTCGGAAACGGCCGCCTATTAGTGCCGCTGTCCAACCCGCAAACAGCACCCGCCTTGCTGCGACTGGCGGCCGCCATTGCGCGCGATCGCAATTACGAATTAGAATGCCTGCAAATCATCATCGTACCGCGCAACAGTTCCCCCTCAGAAAGCACAGTGCGAACCACAAAAAGCCGCCGCCTGCTGCAACAAGCCGAGCGCGTTATCCGCAATTGGAACTTGCCAGTACACACTCAAATTCGGGTAGCTCACGACGTACCTCACGCGATTTTGGAGACTATTAAGGAGCGACACATCGATTTAATTTTGATGGGCTGGCAAGGCGAAATTTCCACAACTAAACGCATTTTTGGCGATGTGGTCGATACCGTAATTAGGCAAGCAGGCTGCGAGGTAGTTTTGGTGAAGTGGAGCGAAAAACTATTAGCAACACGCCATCAAAGTGAGTTTTCTGCCGCTAGCAAGGCGCGGGAATATGCGCCTACAGAATGGCAGTTAAATGCGGCAGAAGTTGATGATGCAGAAAATTTCAAATTTGTAGGATCTAGTTTAGCAGCAACCCCCGAGAGTGAACTTTCCCCGTCGAATTCCGACATTCCGGCGCCAGAATTGGGACTGCACACGCTGATGGGTTTGCAGCGCTGGTTGGTGCCAATTCGCGGCAGTTACAAGCAAGCTGCGGCTTTGCGTTTGCTACCTGCTTTGGTGGCTGCGAGTGCTGTACCCGAGATTAAATTGTGTCAAGTTCATCAGCCTTCTGTTGCAGAACCCGATCGCGTAGAATTAAAACAAGCTGCGGATTTTATCAAGCGCAGGGTGAGCTGTTCGGTAATCGGGACTGCGGTTTGTGCTAAGTCGGTTTCTGATGCTTTAATTGATTTAGCTCAGAACGATCAATGCGATGCTATCGTCTTGGGAGCGAGCCGCGAAGGGTTCCTCAAACAGGTGATTCATGGGAACATCCCGGAAGCTGTGGCGCGCGGATGCGACTGTACAGTCATTTTAGTGCGATCGGCATCCTAGCACAATCATACCATTGGCGATTTGAGATTTGAATCGTAGGGTGCGGATACATCAACAATCCCTAAATTATATGCAAAATCATCAAGCGACGCACCTTACACTTCAGTAGTCGTAGGGTGCGTCGCCATCAACAATCCTTAAATTATATCGACAATTTCACGGCGACGCACCTGACACTTGGAGGCTGGTACAAATATTTTTATAAATAATTTAATTAATAAACCCTCAATCAACCCCAGGGTGCGTCAGGGCAAAAATCCTGAGTTTGTATTTAAAACCTTCTCACCTGACGCACCCTACAATGACAACTGACAACTGACAACTAACAAATTATCATGGTTCACTTTAACGTCGGCTTTCAACACTTTAATTCTTTCGCCGACATTACCCTATCTCTAGCGACAACATTAGACAAAATGGGGATTCCTATTTCTGTCGAACCTTCAGAAATCGCCGGTCACGTTACCCGCAATTCCACAGCCGAAGAAAACCGCCTGCTAGCCGAGTGGATGAACACCCCACCATCAGATTTATTTCAAATTAAATGGTCTCATTACTGGAAACCTTATTTTCTCAAAGAACTCAAAGGACACCTCAACTTAGAATTTTTTGCCATCAATTACGAATTCGCCCGAAATGACGATGAATATGATTACTGGATTTACGATGCTGTTAACAATTCATCCCACATCCTAGCCGTCAGTGAATATTCTAAAAACGTTTTGATCCAAGCTGGATGTTCGACCAAAAAAGTCTCCGTCATACCTCTAGGTTTCAATCCTTTAATTTCGCAACTCTATTCTTCCAGACCGCAAAAAAACCAGAAAGATGTAAAATCTATTCTGCACATGACCAATTCTTTTGACTTGTATAGATTTGGCACAGATATCGCCATTCAAGCATTTTATCAAGAGTTTCAAAATGATGCAAACGTAGAGTTGATCGTCAAAGATGGTGGAAAAAATCCTGATGCCATAACCGAACACATCATAAATATGGAAAGGCAATTCGGCAAATTAAAGCCGAAAATAGAGGTAAAGCCTAAATTTTTTACTAAAACAGAACTAGCGGATTTATACTTATCAGCAGATGCTTTTCTTGCTCCGTTTCGTGGCGAGGGTTTTGCGATTAAAATTTTGGATGCCTTTGCTGCGGGTTTACCAGTCGCTATGACTGTGTACGGCGGGCCGACAGACTACGCAAATAGTGCTAACTGCTATCCGATTGCTTGCGATCTAATTCCCGTCGGAGAGTGTTACGATACTCAGTATCTCAAAATTAGAAATTCTCCCCATTGGGCCGAACCAAATATTCAGTCTGTTCGCGAACAGTTGCGAAAAATTGTTGAAGACCCGATGCGTTTTCAGGTAGCTCAAAAAGCTAGAGAGACAGCGGATTTATTTAATTGGGAAGCTGCGGGCAAAAAATTGCTAAGATTAATGCGAGAGTTGTTTTAGGAGTTGAACTTATGGGACTCGAACGCAAAATGTTTAGGGGAATGTTTTTACCGGAGGAAGTGGTACAATTAAAACACCCTTGTTTTACTCCCGGGCGATTGTTTGAACCCGGAAAATATAACGCTGCTGATTTGCCGGATGTCGCTTTTGATATGGGTTTAGTAGATTATTTACCCCCAGTCAAAGGCAAAAGTGCAGAAAATTTAAACCCTCAGAACCCAGAACCTCAAAACCTAGAGGAATAAACCCGAGTTTGTAGTCAGGACTTGAGTGCTAAAATTCCGGTTTGTAGTTTGTAGGGTGCGCAATGCGCATCGGCTAATATCTTGTAGGGTGCGCAATGCCAGATTTGTCTGGCCTGTTAAATTTGAGCGATTAAAAAAGCATCAAACCCCTATTTCACGTTCGGATTTTTCGGTTCTTCAACCAATAAAAATTGGTTTGAGAGCTTGGCTTCAAAATAAAAACGCTGAAAGTTAGTCAACCGCTGCGCATTGCGCTACAAATACAGAATGTGCGCAATGCACACCCTACAAATACAGAATGTACAAAAAAGATAAATTCAATTTAACCATTCTGTTCAATCTGGGCAATTAACTCTTTCAAAATTTTACTAGCTTTGTCATTTTCAATCTGACAAGTTCCGGCGTTCTGGTGTCCGCCGCCGCCATACTTTAACATTAACTGGCCAATATTAGTTTTAGAAGTTTTGTTGAAGATTGACTTACCAACTGCGAAAACAGTGTTTTGTTGCTTGAGTCCCCAGAGTACGTGAATCGAGATATTGCACTCGGGGAACAAAGCATAAATTACAAAACGATTCCCCGCATAAATCACATCTTCGTTGCGCAAATCCAAAACTACTAAATTATCGTAAACTTTGGCGCAACGCTGTACTTGCTCTTTGAATTTTTCTGATTGCTCGAAGTAAAGGTCTACTCTTTCTTTGACATCTGGAAGCTCCAGGATTTGATCGATAGTATGATTTTTGCAGTAATCGATTAACTGCATCATTAACTGATAGTTAGAAACTGTAAATTCTTTAAACCTACCCAACCCAGTGCGGGCGTCCATTAAAAAGTTTAACAGCACCCATTCTTCCGGGTCTAAAATCTCTTCTTTAGCAAATTTAGCGGAATCGGATTTGTCAACGGCTGCCATCATCGCCTCGGAAATTTCAGGAAACTTTGCTTTCCCTCCATAATATTTGTACAATACCCGAGCTGCGGAAGCTGCATAGGGGTCGATGATGTGGTTGATTTTAATTTTTTCGTGTCTGAGAGTTTCGCTGAAGTGGTGGTCGAAAGCTAGATGAACTCCCTCAACATAGGGTAAATTGGTGCTAATATCGTTATTTGTTATTTCGATTTTTCCATCCTGCATATCTTTAGGATGCACGAATTTAATCTCGTCGATCAAATCGAGTTCTTTGAGCAAAACGGCACAGACTAGACCGTCAAAATCGCTGCGGGTGACTAATCTGTATTTTTTAGTGAGTGGCATATGCTTGTGTGATAGGCAGGGACTGATTATAAGACAATATAACGTATTAGCCGATCGCTAAACAATATGAACGCAAACCCTTATGCTTGGATAGACAAGTCTCTGGACACTGTTCGCCGGGCCGATTGGTATCGCTCGCCACAATCGATCGAAAGCAGCCCCGGGCCTGTGGTAAAATTAGCAAACCGCCGGCTGATTAATTTTGCTAGCAACGATTATCTCGGACTTGCCGGCGATGACAGGTTGATTCAAGCGGCTGTTGCTGCAACTCAGGAATTTGGTACCGGTGCAACGGGTTCGAGGCTGGTAAGCGGACACCGCGATTTGCACCGAAAGCTAGAACAGGCTATTGCTAATTTAAAACAAACTGAAGACGCTTTGGTATTCAGTTCCGGATATTTAGCGAATTTAGGGGCGATCGCATCGGTTGTCGGCCAGCGCGATTTGATATTATCTGACAAGTACAACCATTCGAGCCTCAAAAACGGAGCCACACTCAGCGGTGCAAAGACGCTTGAGTACAGTCACTGCAACCTTGAGGATTTAAAAGCCAAGCTAGAGCAAAATCGCGCCAAATACCGCAAGTGTTTAATTATTAGCGATAGCGTCTTCAGCATGGATGGGGACTTGTGTCCGCTACCGCAGTTGTTAGGTTTGGGCGAGCAATTTAACTGTATGGTATTAGTAGATGAAGCTCACGCTACAGGAGTTTTCGGTGCTAGCGGTGCAGGTTGCGCAGAACATTTCGGGTGTACGGGATTGCCACTAATTCAAGTTGGCACGCTTAGCAAAGCTTTGGGAAGTTTGGGCGGCTACGTTGCGGGCTCTGCTGCTTTAATTGATTTTCTCCGCAATCGAGCTGCGACTTGGATTTATACTACAGCATTGACGCCTGCTGACACGGCCGCTGCTTTGGAAGCTGTGAGAATTGTCCAGCAAGCACCAGAGCGCCGAGTTCGGTTGCAGCAAAATATCGAAGCTTTCAAATATGCGGCGGCTACCAATCAGCAATTAGCAATCAGCAATTCCCTGTCCCCAATTTTCAGTCTCCCATTAAAAGATGCAGCCACAGCTTTAACTGTTAGCAGCCAACTCAGGGAAATGGGTATTTTTGCTGTAGCAATTCGGCCTCCGACTGTCAGCGTCAGTCGCATTCGGATTTCGCTGATGGCAACTCACGAGCTGGCACACATTCAGCAGTTGCTAGAGGCTTTGGGGCAAGTTTTCAGTTTTGACTAATAAATGTAGGGTGTGCACCGCGCACCGCTTGACTAAATGTAATGTGGGGCAAACAGGGCATCGGGCATCGGGCATCGGCTTAATGACTAATGACTGCTGACTAATGACTTTTGATTGTCAAGATATCGCTATTGACTTATGCCAGATATTATACACTATTGTGGTCGATCGGTCAATAACTGTAAACTTTTTGTAAATTTAGATACTTTTTGAAATTTTGCGCTATATTAAAGAAGTAGGACATACACCAAATTTAATATAAGGAACGTTCACCATGAACACAAATCGCCAAAACGTAAAAAAAATCGCTGAAACCCACCGCGCTAACATCGAGAAGCAACTGATGCACCGCATCGAAGTCGCTAGAGCCAGCGGCAATCAAGATTTGGTTCGGGTGCTGGAAGATGAGATGAGACAGCTTTAAGCCGCTGCTACTAAAATTAGCCCGTAGTTTGGTTGAGAGGGTGGCGCGAGAAATGCAGAATTCCCGCAACCTCTACCTCATGATTTTTCATTCCTCTCTTAGTTGGTAGAAAAAAACCCGGTTTCTTCAAGAAACCGGGTTTTTTATTGAACTCTTGGGTTCGCCGACGGGGATAAAAACTGTTGGGTTCAAAACTCAAAATTCAAATCTCAACAGTTTTTATATAGCGGTTCTCAAAAAAGTGAGGTATGCCCTATGCCCTATGCCCTATGCCCTATCCCCATGAGTACCTCATATGAAAGCTCGAAAGGCTATATTATCTGCCTCCGACTACAACATTTCTGATCCGCAAATGGGGGCCGCCGACGCTGACAGCTAAACCGCTTTGGCCGCCTTTTCCGCAGCCGCCGTAGGCATAAACTGAGTCGTTGCCGATCGACTCAATATCCTTTAAAGTCTGAAATACATTGCCGCTTAACGTGACATCACTCACCGGTTCTGCCAATTTGCCGTCGCGAATCATGAAGCCTTCGGCTGCTGCAAAGGTAAACATTTCGCCGTTGGTTTGTCCTCCCAACATCCGTACTGCATAGACTCCTTCCTCAATGTCGCCTACCATTTCGTCGAAAGAATGTGCCCCAGATTCGATCGCAGTATTAGTCATCCGCACCAACGGCATAAAAGTAGCGCTCAGGGCCCTAGCATTTCCCGTCGGAGCTTCGCCCATTTTGCCCGCTGTCTCGCGATTGTGCATTCTCGCTGCCAAAACTCCATTTTTAATTAAATGCTTGCACTGAGCTGGCACTCCTTCGTCGTCGTATTTCAAAGTTCCCGGCAATCCCGGCAAAGTTGCATCGTCAATTACGTTCAATTGTTCGATCGCCACAGGCTTGCCCAAAGTCAATAATTCCTGCATTTTCGGATTTTCGTAAATGCCGTCAGCTTCCGACAAATGGCCGAAAGCTTCGTGAATAAATACTCCCGACAAATAAGGGTCTAAAATCACCGGATACTGGCCGCCTTTGACCGGTTTTGCTTCTAGTTGGCCCACAGCTCGCACCGCCGCGCTCTTAACACGATCTTCAATATTTGTCAAGACATTGTAATCCGATCGCGAATGAATCGACTCAAACCCTTGACGGACGACACCGCCTTCCCCGCGGGCGATCGCCCCGAAGCGCCCGGTAACGTCCAAACGCTCTTGAGCAATGGAAGTGCCTTGAGAATTCACAAAATAAGTAATCCCGAATCGATCGCTGTAACCGGCCATTGTCGTCTGAATTCGCGGGTCGAAATCTAACAGCAATTGGTTGTAAGATTCGAGCAACTTGCGTTTTTCTGCTAGACTGATAGACCGCGGA
The DNA here is from genome assembly GCF_036700185.1 of Microcoleus sp. BM001215392. Lineage (NCBI taxonomy): Bacteria > Bacillati > Cyanobacteriota > Cyanophyceae > Oscillatoriales > Microcoleaceae > Microcoleus > Microcoleus sp. BM001215392. The sequence goes on from NZ_JAUBOJ010000127.1 coordinate 16,260, forward strand.
TCGCGACCGAATTCCACCGCTACATAATCTTGAATCGGAGTGACATCTGCTAGTACAGTTTTTTCGCTGCCAACTAAACGAGACTGCACGACAGCTTCTTCAATGCGAGCTTTTAATTGGGCCAAACCGTTAAATGTTACAAAACTCCAGCCGCCTTTGTGACAGGCGCGGATGCCGCCAGCGAGACTGAAACTGCGGTTGACTGCATCTAACCCAGGGCCGCGAAAACTAATTGCAGTTGACTCGCTTTGTTCGAGGCGAACTTCTAGATAATCTACTCGATCGCGGTAGGGTGCGATCGCTTCCATCAACTGTTCCTGCATCAAATTGCCCCTATGTAATGATTAGCGCCCAGCACTGACAAAAATTATTGCTAACCTTATTTTAGCCAACAAATCCCGTGTTTCGCTCCCGCTCCCGTACCGCAGCGGTGCGGGAGCGACGCACCATACCGAGCGCACCCCTGCCGTAGGTAGCGTCATATAGCAGTTGACAGTTGACAGTGGACAGTTGACAGTTGCATAACGAGAATCAAA
>NZ_JAUBOJ010000128.1:0-4647 GCF_036700185.1 Microcoleus sp. BM001215392
ATCCGTTACATCCGTTACATCCGTTACATCCGTTACATCCGTTACATCCGTTACAAAAGAAGCGGACGTACTTCTGACCTTTGTAAAGTTTAGTTGCAGGTACTTGCGCTTCCAAAACAAGGTGGTACATTAATAATATGAAGCAAACAAAAAGCTTCTCTGACAGATACCAATTCTAGATACCACAGCGAAGTTCAGAATAGAATCAAAGGAGTAAAACGCTGTTTAATCTCACATCTGTCCCATCAAAAATCAATAGCAGCACCCACCAACAAAGCTGATACTTCCTCAACTAATTAGAGGGGAGCAATGCAAGTGAATCCTAGGATTTTTGCAACTCCGCATCGAAGTTGTCAAAAGAGGAAATCACTCGGTACATATGGCTGGGTGCTGTTATTGTTAAACCTATTATTGTTAAAACAGATTTTTCGACACCTTACTGAAAAATTGTCTCGTCTTCCTTTCGCCACGCCGGATCGACGATACAAATAAATATTAGCGGTTCTGTGCCGCAATTGTAAATAAACTGTTTGGCGTTTGGCGGAATGTAAATCGCATCTCCGACTTCCACCAATTGAGTGTCATCGTCGATGTGCATTTCTCCAACGCCGCTGATGATGTAGTAAACTTCAGAAGTTGTGAGGGAATGCGGCGCCGAAGTTTGTCCGGCTGGTAAAGCCGCGTGGGCTAAACTGTAACGCAAATCCACAGCTTGTTTGTCTGGATGCAGCAATTCTCGCAGTTGGGTACCGTCACCCGCGATAAATTCGTCGCAGCCGTTTAGTTTTTGAACTAGCATTCTTGATACACTCCTGAAAATCTCTCACTCGCAACTTAAGTTTAATCGAAATAGCGAGAGATGTTAAGAAATATGTCAAGCGACGGCTGATTTTTTTAACCGTAAGTTCCCGAATGCGATCGATAATCAGAACAGTCGATCGCATCTTCAGATAAAGCTATTGTAGGCTGAACGGGACACTTGAGGTGGTAGTCGCCAGTGAAAAACACGCAGTTAGCACAAGGGATTTGGTGCATCCGCTGAGCTCTGTGCATTGAGTCGCCGACAGCACGCCCGACACTCGAACACACCAAAAAAACTAAACCCCAGGCACAGACACAACACACGGGAACTAAAACAGGCTGTATTGTCTTCAGCAAAAAGTACAGCATAGCAACAAAATTTAGGGTAAAACTCTCATATATATTTATATATTACAGTAATGGCACTGGTCGGCGATCGACCAAAAAGTTTAAAATCATTTACAGTGCGATCGAGAAACCGGGCACTTATGGGATGATAGAGAACCGTCGTTAAATAAAATTAGAGGAAACCAGTTATGTCACTGCGATTAGGCGATACAGTTCCCAACTTTACCCAAGCCTCGTCTGAAGGCGAAATCAATTTCTACGATTGGGCCGGCGATAGCTGGGTCGTGTTGTTTTCCCACCCCAAGGACTATACTCCAGTGTGCACCACCGAACTCGGTGCAGTGGCCCGTCTCAAGTCTGAATTTGACAAGCGTGGCGTCAAAACCATTGCTCTGAGCGTCGATGATGTGGATTCTCACATGGGCTGGATTAAAGATATTGAGGAAACTCAAAAAGTTACTCTCAATTATCCAATTTTAGCAGATGGCGATCGTAAAGTCTCCGACATTTACGATATGATTCATCCTAACTCGCTGAACAACTTAACAATTCGCACAGTTTTTGTAATTGATCCCGACAAAAAACTGCGTTTGAGCATTACCTATCCAGCCAGCACCGGTCGGAATTTTGGCGAGATTTTGCGGGTAATTGATTCTCTGCAACTTACTGACAAATACAGCGTTGCGACTCCAGTTGACTGGAAAGATGGCGACGATTGCGTCATCGTACCATCGATTACCGACCCTGCTGAGTTGGCAGAGAAATTTCCTAAAGGTTATACGCCAGTTAAGCCTTATTTGCGGATGACTCCTCAACCGAATAAATAGGTTTAATTTACCAACAAGTTCGTAGTAAGGACTTTAGTCCTTCCAGGTTCGTAGTAAGGACTTTAGTCCTTCAGGTTCGTAGTAAGGACTAAAGTCCTTCCAGGTTTGATCGTTCGGACTTTAGTCCTTCCAGGTTTGATCGTTCGGACTTTAGTTTTTCCAGATTTTTGAGGGTTGAAGTCCTCACTACCAACCAATAAATTGTGCAATCTTGTCAGAACAATTTAGATTTGAGGAAATGCCAAATGCTGTCATCTCCGATCGTATTGCGAATGTTGCCAGAATTGCAAATGACAGAGGACGAGTTTTTCGACTTCTGTCAAATCAATCGCAACTTGCGAATTGAACGCAACCAGCGAGGAGAAATACTATTGTTGACTCTTGTTGGCGGAATCAGCAGCAACCGCAATGCTATTTTAACTGGAGAACTGGGCATTTGGACAGAGGAAAACGGAACTGGGGTTGGCTTTGCTTCTTGTACGGGATTTACTTTATCGATCGGCTCCGTGCGATCGCCTGATGCTTCCTGGATTAAACTAGAAAGATGGAATGCTTTATCAAAAGCACAGCAAGAAAAATTTGCCCCAATTTGCCCTGATTTTGTAGTTGAACTCAGACCAGATTTTGAGGACTTAGAGCCGCTGCAATCAAAAATGCAAGAATATATGAAGGAACCTGGAGTGCGGCTGGGTTGGCTTATAGACAGGAAAAATCGCCGAGTTTACATTTACCGTCCCGGTTTCCCAGAGGAATGTTTGGAGAATCCCGCGACAGTCAGCGGCGACCCAGTTTTGCCGGGATTCGTACTCAATATGAGCGAGATTTGGTAAGCTGAAGTATGGAAGGAGCGATCGAGTAAATCAATTATGTTGACATCTAAAATCGTGTTGCGCATCCCGCCAAAACTCCAAATGACAGACGACGAGTTTTTCGAGTTTTGTCAAATCAATCGTGAATTACGGATTGAACGCAACAAATCGGGAGAATTGCTAATTATGCCTCCTACTGGTTCGGAGACGGGAAATCGAGAAGGCAATATATTTGGGCCTCTCTGGGTTTGGGCCGAACAAAACGGTACAGGCTTAGCATTTACTTCCAGTACAGGATTTACTCTGTCTACAGGTGCAGAAAAGTCGCCGGATGCTGCTTGGATAAAATTGGCAAGATGGAATGCTTTGTCACCGGAACAAAAGCAAAAATTTGCCCCAATTTGCCCGGATTTTGTAGTTGAACTTAGGTCTGCTTCTGACAATCTCAAGCCCTTGCAAGAAAAGATGCAAGAATATATGAGAGAACCAGGAGTGCAGTTAGGCTGGCTGATTGACCGCAAAAATCGCAGAGTCTACATCTACCGCCCCGGTTTGACCGAGGAATGCTTGGAGAATCCGGTGACAGTCAGTGGCGACCCAGTTTTGCCGGGATTTGTGCTAAATATGAGCAAAATTTGGTAAACTGCTAGCACGAAATATCAAAGTTATTGTCAGAATTATACAGTATAGAAAAAATCAAAAAATATGGATATCAAAAACGGCTTTGTAGGCACGATCGGCAATACTCCCCTAATTCGATTAAACAGCTTCAGCGATGAAACAGGGTGCGAAATTCTCGGCAAAGCAGAGTTTCTCAATCCCGGCGGTTCCGTCAAAGATCGGGCTGCTTTATACATCATCAAAGACGCCGAAGAAAGAGGCTTGCTGAAACCGGGGGGAACTGTTGTTGAAGGAACTGCCGGTAATACTGGCATCGGTTTAGCACACATTTGCAACGCTAAAGGTTACAAGTGTTTGATCGTGATTCCCGATAACCAATCTCAAGAAAAAATCGATGCTTTGAAAACCTTGGGCGCTGAAGTTCGGACAGTTCCTGCTGTTCCTTACAAAGACCCGAATAATTATGTCAAACTGTCGGGAAGATTGGCTGCGGAAATGGAAAATGCAGTCTGGGCGAATCAGTTTGACAATTTAGCCAACCGCCGAGCTCATTTTGAGACAACCGGCCCGGAAATTTGGGAACAAACCGATGGGAAAGTTGATGCTTGGGTGGCGGCGACGGGTACGGGCGGCACTTTTGCGGGTGTATCAATGTTTTTGAAATCAAAAAATCCCGCGATAAAAGCTGTTTTAGCAGACCCGATGGGCAGCGGGCTTTACAGTTATTTCAAAACTGGGGAAATTAAGACTGAAGGTAGTTCAATTACTGAGGGAATTGGTACCAGTCGCGTCACTGGAAATATGGAGAATGCCCCGGTGGATGATGCTATCCAAATTGATGATACTGAAGCTGTCCGCGTGGTTTACCAATTGCTGAGGAAAGAAGGGTTATTTATGGGCGGTTCTGTGGGAATTAATGTGGGGGCTGCTGTGGCTTTGGCGAAGCAAATGGGGCCCGGACATACGATTGTGACGGTACTCTGCGACGGTGGAGCTCGATATCAGTCGCGGTTGTTCGATCGGCAATGGTTGGCATCAAAAGGTTTATCATCGGATTAGTAGCCGCGTTGCACACGTGTATCGAGATTGGTCTGTCGCAGTCCAAAATCCCGAAAACGCTTGTAGCGCAGATAAGATTGTCTGGCGTCACCAATCATTGGGAAATTATCTGCGTCTATCAGTGTTAATCTCAAAAGTATCTGCGGTTAGCCGATTCATCCCAGATTTATGTAGCGCGATCG
>NZ_JAUBOJ010000128.1:4747-15169 GCF_036700185.1 Microcoleus sp. BM001215392
GTATCTGCGGTTAGCCGATTCATCCCAGATTTATGTAGCGCGATCGGCAATGGTTGACATCAAAAGGTTGAGCGTGATTTTTGGATTAGCACGGGAACTCGTCCAAAATCTTTATTGATTCTCTGATTATTTGAGTATATATGGCCGCACCTATTCCCATTCTACAAAAATAGCATACAAAAAGCAGAGTGTCAAGCAAAAAAACATGAAAATCATCGAATCTTCGAGGCGAGTTCTTGTTTGTCAAAGCCGCACTTGTCGCAAGCAAAATGCAGCCAAGGTACTGACAACTTTTCAGCAATTGTGCGGTGCAGAAGTGGAAGTTGTCGCTAGCAGTTGTTTGGGACAGTGCGGTAACGGGCCGATGGTGTTGGTGCTACCAGAAGAGGTTTGGTATAGCGGTGTTTCTGCTGAAGAAGTTGCGGCAATTACCGATCGACATTTGCGGGGTGGAAAGCCGATAGAGGCGATGCTTTATCGTAAGTTTCACCGCCATTCTGTAGGGGCGGTACCCCCAAACCCGCCCGCCGATGTTTAAGCTTTTTTGCCGTGTACTTGAATGCGTTTGTCGGTTTTTTGCTTCTTCACCCAAGAGACAAATTTCTGGAGTTGAGGATCATTTTTGAGCTTTTCTAGGGTGTTGAGCTCTTGGGCGAGGTGTTTGTTGTCAAATAGCGAGTGTATCTGGCGGTGACAAGCGGAGCAAATGTCGATCGTCTCGCTGGGATCTTCGTTTTTACGCTTGGTGTTTTGTTTGGGGATGAGGTGGTGGGCGGTTAATACTTCCATTGGTCGATCGCACAATTCGCACTGCATAATTTCCTCAATGCTGGTGGATGGGAGAATTGCTTCTTTTAATTTAGCGTCATTTAGGCCCGGGTTTGATCGTTCGGACTTTAGTCCTCGGATTGATGCGGACTGAAGTCCGAACGATCAAACTGTCGATCGCACTTCGCAAACAATAAAAAAACCCCAACCGGGGGTCTTAATTTCAGGTGGGGCAGGCATCTTGCCTGCCCGCTAAGTAGAAAAGCCTACGCTCAAATTATGTACAGCAGCACAAACAAAACAATCCAGATCACATCGACAAAGTGCCAGTAAATCTCAGTTGCTTCGATGCCGAAGTGGTGTTCGCTAGAATAGTGACCGGCAACGCGCGATCGCCAAACGACCCCAGCCATCAGCACCACTCCAAACGTCACGTGCAAACCGTGAAAAGCAGTCAAAACGTAAAAGCAACTGGCATACAAATTAGTTGTCAAGCCAAACTCTAAATGAGTGTATTCGTAAACTTGACCGCACAAGAAAACGACGCCCATAGCGATAGTCACGAGCAACCAATTTCGCATACCCGTCGCATCATTCTTTTTGATCGCAGCATCCGCATTGTGAATCACAAAACTACTAGCAATCAGAATCACCGTGTTAATTCCCGGCAGCAATAACTCGCGATCGGGTGTACCTTCAGGCGGCCACATCGGGGCCATTGCCCGATAAATCAAATACGCGGCAAACATACCCATAAATATCATGCCTTCAGAACCCAAGAACACAAGTACGCCTAGCATTCTGTGGTCGGGATGTTCTTCACCGTGGGCTTCTATTTCGGCGCTGTGGTGGTAATTTAGAGCCGTTTTTTCGGGATCGATCGCTGGAATTTGTTGCATAATAAATTGCTAGTTGAAGGAAGAAGGAAGTTCGGCAGCGGATTATGTAACGGATGTAACGGATGTAAAGGATGGAAGGAAGAGGGAAGAAGACATTAGTGCCAACAATTGCCTGAAAATCTTTGTATCTCTCGTTTATAGCGGAGGCTCGATCCCCCTAAATCCCCCTTAACAAGGGGGACTTTGAGAAGTGGACGGTTCCTGCATTCTCAAGGGGAGCTTTGAGTGCTTCTTGTCCCCCCCTTAAGAAGGGGGGCTAGGGGGGATCGAGAGCTTAATCGTCAGACAGCAGATCGGTACTACGTTTGACTTGTTTGTTGACATTAATGACTGATGACTGATGACTGATGACTGATGACTAATTGCTATCTTGACTTTCATCAGCAGCAGAATCAAGGTTTATCTCCGATTCAGGCTCGACCAAAGTTGCAGTACCGCCAAAGAAAGTGGAAGCTTGGGCCTCTGCAATCGGAATACCGCGTTTCTGGGCGCTGGCGCTGGCGATCGCATTTTCCCTCAATTTCAACTTGAGACGTTCCCCAGTATTTTGAATTTTTTCCATACCGTAATCGTAAGGCCCGGTTGCCAATACTGGTATTCCTTCAAAATTTTCGATCGGGGGTGGCGAAGTCGTCATCCATTCCAAACTTAAAGCTTGCCAAGGATTGTCACCTGCTTTGGGGCCGTATCTCCAACTCCAAATCACGTTAACAATAAACGGGATTGTAGAGACTGCCAGCATATAAGCGCCCACAGTACAAATGACATTAATCGTGGTAAATTTTGGGTCGTACATTGCCACCCGGCGGGGCATTCCTTGCATCCCCAAAGCGTGCATCGGCAAGAAAGTTACAGTAAAGCCCACATAGGTTAATACAAAGTGGACTCTACCCCAAAATTCGTTAAGCATCCGCCCCGTCATTTTGGGGAACCAGTGGTAAAAAGCAGCGTAAATTCCAAACACTGAGCCGCCAAACAGCACGTAGTGCAAGTGAGCGACGATAAAATAAGTATCGTGAACGTGAATGTCGAAGGGTACGGAAGCTACCATGATCCCGGTGATGCCACCGAGGAGGAATGTTGAGATAAAACCCATCCCAAATAGCATCGCACTGACGAGTCGGAGTTTGCCACCCCAAATAGTCGCTAACCAGCTAAATATTTTAATCCCAGTGGGCACGGCGATGATCATGGTGGTGATCATGAAAAACATCCGCAGCCAGCCGGGAGTGCCGCTGGTAAACATATGGTGCGCCCACACGATTAAGCCCAAAAAGCTGATGGCGAGACTGGAATAGGCGATCGCCAAATAACCAAAAATTGGCTTGCGCGAGTGCACTGGCAACACTTCTGAAATCACCCCAAAAAAGGGCATGATCATAATGTAAACTGCCGGGTGCGAATAAAACCAGAATAAATGCTGGTAGACGACCGGATCGCCGTTACCAGTCGGGTTAAAAAATGCCGTTCCTGCTAACAAGTCAAAGGATAGCAAAATCAAGGCTGCTGCTAGCACTGGAGTAGCAACTAAAGTCAGCGCTGAAGTCGCAATCATTGCCCAGCAAAACAAAGGCATTTCATTGAGACTCATGCTCGGAACCCGCATCGTGAAGATGGTAACGGCAAAATTTACCGCACCCAAAATCGAAGAAGTTCCCAGGAACAAAACGCTGAGAATCCAAATTTCTTCTCCCATTTGAGCAGTAACTAAGCTCAAAGGCGGATAGGAAGTCCAACCAGCCTGGGGAGCTCCTACAAGAAAACTGCTCAGCAGCAACACGCCGGCTACGGGAATCATCCAAAAAGCCAGGGCATTGAGCCGGGGAAATGCCATATCTTTTGCCCCAATCATCAGGGGAATCAAAAAGTTAGCAAATCCGGCACCGGCGGGGACAATCCATAGGAAAATCATCACCGTGGCGTGAACAGTAAATAAACTGTTATAGAGTTCCGGGGTGACAAAATCGGAGTCGGGAGTGGCGAGTTCGGTTCGCACTAAGGTAGCCATCACGCCGCCGATTAGATAGAATCCAAAAGTTGTAACTAGGTATTGAATACCGATGACTTTGTGGTCGGTATTAAATGTGAAATAATCTCGCCAATGTCTATCGGCGGGTGCTGTTCCGCGAGCATCTATGTTGGCAGTTTCTTGGAACTGTGCTTGTGTCATAGTTATTAGTCATTAGTTATTAGTCATTAGTTATTTGGTCTGGATTAAATATCCATTTCCAGGAACTAATTACTATTTTTCGTGATGAGTTGGATGAAGTTGTTCTAGACTTTCGGAATTGATTTTTATTTCCCTGACGTAGGGAGCTAAGAATTCCCCGTCTGACATTTTTTCGGGATTGATGGCAACTGCTTGCTCTAAGTTTTGAGCGCTAGCAACTTGCTGTTCTTTCACCCAACTGTCGAAGTCTTCGGGTGTGTGAACGAATGCTACAGCTTTCATTGCTCCGTGATATGCGCCGCACAATTCAGCACAAACAATTCGGTATTCGCCGACTTTGTTTGGTATAAATCTTAGTTCGCTTTCTCGCCCAGGAATTGCATCTTGTTTGAGCCGAAATTCGGGCATCCAAAATGCGTGCAGCACGTCTTGAGCTGCAAGATTTAGCTGTACGTCGCGGTTGAGTGGCATATGCAGTTCACCGGAACTAACGCCACTTTCTGGATAGCTAAAAATCCAGGCGTACTGCAAACCCATGACGTTTACAACTAAGTCTGCTGGTTTTTCTTCGTTTTCTGGGGCAGCACCTACGCCTAGGGCAATTTGTTTTTCTGGCTGAATTTGAGGAGCTTTTTGTGGTGTATCTGACAGCGTGCCTGCGATCGCACTTCCGCGCATTTTAGAGTGCGATTGCATTGTACCATGATCGTGATTACCCATCGGGTCGAGGCCACCCATTGAGTTGTAAATCTCAAAACTGTAGACTCCGATACCTAAAATAATCACCGCTGGTAGGGCTGTCCAAAGAATTTCTAAAGGAAAGTTATCATGCCAAGCTGGCCCGTCTGTATTGTCTCCTTCACGACGGCGATATTTAATTACAGCAACGATCAGCACTCCGTGGACTAGGATAAATAATCCTATGGAAAGTGTCATCATTGTGTTGAATAGTCCGTCTATCTGCGATGCTTGAGCCGAGGCGGCGATCGGCATTAATCCATGATTCTGGCCGTACCAGAGACTGATCAGAGTCACTCCGATGCCGACGAGCATGGTGAGGATGGAACTTGGAATGTTCACAAAGAAATCCGGTAAGTGGGAAGCGAGTCTTTATATCTGAGAGGAAAACGACGCGACGGTTTCAACACATTCAACTGCGCTCAGTGACCGCCGCCTTGAATCCCCTTTCGGGGTTAGAGAGGTATGGTTGCCCCTAGAAATGGAGATATGGTTGTCTCCTTTCTCCCTTGCGGGAATGTTCGTGCAGACCTGGTTATAAAGGCTTGTTAAACCTGCAACACTGTCAAGAGTCACTTTAACTTAATTGCAGGTGACAGAGCCCAAAACTGGCGTAGGATTCAAGGAGTATCGTGACCGATGGAGGACGGCTCCTTTGACAATGGGTCTGGTCAGAACAGCTTGCAATTTTTTACAAGCGAGCGTGGACTTAGCCATGAGTTCCTGACGCTGGTACTTTTTAGTAGCGACACTTCTTCACTAAAAAAATGAATGAAGCGCCTTTGGGTTATCAATTTTTAATTGTAAATGGTATTTTTAGTAAATGGTCTATCTTAAGGCTTACTTAAGGCTTAGTATTTTTGGGCGATCGTCTGTTCGGATTGATACGGGTTATGTCCCTTGACAAAAATCAGAAAAAGTGGTAAAAAATTTGTTTTTTTTGCTACTAAATTTGAGATTGTTTCTCAAACACCATTAAATGCTGCTGGGGTAACATATCTTTTGTCTCTTTCCATACTAAACCGACGGCGGCCATTTCTTTTTTAACCTGCTGCTGAGTCATTTTGTGCAAACCTTTAATGGGAAGCAGCGGATTTTCGCCCCGATACTCGATCGATACCGTGCGGCCTCCCGGCTTGAGGGCTTTGACAATTCCTTGCATCATTTCTCTGGGATAGGCAAATTCATGGTAAGCATCAACCATCACAACTAAATCGACGCTGTTTTCCGGCAAGTTCGGATTGTCGATAGTTCCCAAAATAGGCTGAACGTTAGAAATATTTTTTTCTTGTTTGTTCAACTCAATAAAATTAATCATCTCCGGCTGCACGTCTACTGCTAAAACCTTTCCTTGTGGAACTAAGGGAGCGATGCGAAAACTAAAATATCCGGTTCCAGCTCCAATATCTGCTACAATGTCTGTTGGTTTCAAATCGAGATTGTTGACTAATCGAGCTGATTTTTCTTCCATGCCGCGCGAGGGTCTTTCCAACCAACCGGCACCTTGATATCCCATGACTTGGGCAATTTCTCGACCCATGTAAAATTTGCCGGTGCCGTCGGGATTGTGGACGGTTCGCTGTTGATAAATTGGGTCTGTGTTGGTTGTGTCAGTTGCTTGTGTTGCTGTACAAGCGTTTTGCGATAACAGGCAAATTATTGTCAATACAATGGCGGTTAATGATTTAATGATTTGTGGTTTTTTCACGATCTTTTGGATTGGGTATTTGAATGTTTGATGAACAATGAAATTAATCTCAAAATCTGCGATTGCTTGACTGCGTTTACAGTGACGGAATTAAGCAGGCTCGTTTGTTGTTGGTGGTCTCTGCCAGGATTTACGGGGTGGTAACCCGATTAAAACCGATAACTTAGATAGTTGAGACAGATTTATGGTAAAAAAGATGGGCTTTAAATTGTTAAACTGCCCATTGATGCCAAAGGTTCCCTATATCTTACCAAATTTTTTCCCAAAAATAAACAAAAATTTTGAATGATTGAATATCTGACAATTTGAGTTTTTATGAAGCTAGCTCAAGTTCGGAGTCAGCGCTTAGCGGCTAGAACATTCAGCCTGGGATTGCGAGCAAATTTGAAAGCAGGCGGCGCGGGGTTTAAATATTTCTTTTTTGTACCTCTGCTAAATATTCTAACCAGCTATGTTTGACCAAGTAAATATATCTGAAAAACCATTTTAAAAATAACAATCAAAAGAGTTGATAGAAGGCAGCCGCCAAACAAAAATATCTTTGCCAAAAATCTCACAAAAGCAGGAGAGAGCATTGCTATTTGTAGCGGTTGAGTCACGTAATTGATATTTACGATCGCCAAAGCGGTTTGTGTTGCCAAAGTTAGCTCGATCGCAGCCGTCAATGACAGCCTCCGTTGGTTCCGATCGCGCTCATCACATCATAATTGAGTCTAAGCAGTTTGACACTCCTGGGATCAGATGAGCGTGAGGATTCTTAGTTCAGACTTTAAAAATCGCAATTGCCTTGCTGTTATTTCAGCTTGGACAGGGAAGAGTTACGATTGGCAATTCCAGCAGGAAGGTAAAGCAATTTCGCAACAGGTGCAGGGTAACATTCGCCTAAACTGCGGTGAGGCGCTGTTGGAAACTGCGATCGCGGGGACGGGCATCGTGCAGTTGTATAACTATGTTGCAGCAAGAGCGAGCGCCGATGGAAAACTCCAATCGCTGCTGCAAAATTTTGCACCGCCGGGTTTACCTATCTCAGTAGTTTATCCTGAAAAATGCCATGTTTCTGCTAAGGTTCGTGCTTTTGTGCAGTTGGTGGAGGAACTCGCGGCAGAGTTAAAGCATAAGGGGATTGTTGGGTAAATTTGTAATAGTATATGTCGTCAATTACTCCTCACAAAAACTGTTATATAGTTAGGAATTAAAGTCCGCATTGATGACTCTTGAGTCTCGACCATCAATACAAACCAACACAACATGATTAGTTTAGTTGGTTTGTGGTTGCTGGGAGTTAGAAAAATTATTTTACTGCGGTTTCTAAGAGTTTAATTGTACCGGAGCTGGCGTCAATTTCTACTTTCAGCCCGATCGGCAATGTGAACTTATCTCGGATGTGTCCCGTCATCGAACCGTACCAGGCGGGAATATTCAAGGGCCGGATGCGATCCGTAAAGACTTGAGCTAAGGTGAGGGACTCTTGGGGTTTTTCTGCCTCGCATTTGGTACACTGTCCGAAAATAAAGCCAGATATTTTATCGAGAATGCCCGCTAATTTTAGCTGCATCAACATTCGATCGATGCGATAAACTTCTTCGCTAACTTCCTCGACAAACAAAATACTGTTTTCCCACTCCGGCAAATAAGCTGAACCCATCATGGTTGATATTACTGATAAGTTTCCGCCGATGAGTTTGCCGCTAGCTGTACCGCGTCGGATTGTTTGAATGGGAAAATTTTTGGAGTTTTGCAAGGTAACAGCATCTGCGTCAAACAAAACTTTTTTGACGTAATCGACTGTAAAGGAACTCCAACTGGAGACACCTAGAGGGCCGTGAAAAGTAACTATATTAGTTTTAGCATGAATTGCCAATAATAGGGCAGTAATATCGCTGAATCCCATAATTATTTTGGGATTGTTGCGGATAGTATCGTAATTCAAAAGCGGCAAGATGCGACCGCAGCCCCAGCCGCCCATCCCGGTAAAAATAGCTTGCACTGAGTCGTCGGCAAAGGCGGCGTTGACATCGGCGGCGCGATCGGCATCTTTGCCTGCTAGATAGCCGTAGCGGTCGTAAAAATGCTCTCCCAGTTTAACTTTTAAGCCGAGGTTATCCAGAACTTTAAAAAATTGCTGGACTTCTTTTGCGTAGTTGAAGGCGGCAGGATTGATTAAAGCTACGGTATCGCCGACTTGCAGGCGGCGTGGTTTAATAATAGTTGGGGGAAATAGGTTGTTTTGGGCGATCGGCAAAAGTTGAGTACCAATAGCAGTCAGTCCAAAAGTTCTCAGTAGATAGCGGCGGGGCAGAGTCATAGATGTTATCGCCTTTTTAAATTAAGTGATGTACAGGTCTAGATTTTAGATTGGGGGATTGAGGAATTGATTAATTGGTAAATACCTTACTTGCTGGAGAACGGCTATAGGTGATTTGTGGTATAATTGTATAGCAAAACTTATGCCTGCTCAGCTAAAAATTGCCAGTTTCCAATGAAAACAGACAGTAAAATCTCATCTAAAAAATCCTGGGCAAAATCTTTAGCCCGTCCTGCTGCGGAGTTTCCTCTGACTCAGCTATCGGTTAAAACTGGTAAAATTCCAGACGGATTGCGCGGCACTCTTTATCGCAACGGGCCCGCACGTTTGCAACGCGGCGGCATGAATGCGGGACATTGGTTTGACGGCGACGGTGCAATTTTGGCGGTGGATTTTACGGATGCCGGTGCTGTGGCGCTTTATCGCTACGTGCAAACAGCGGGATATCAAGCTGAAGAAAAAGCTGATAAATTTCTCTACACTAATTACGGCATGACTGCACCGGGGCCTGCGTGGTTGCGGTGGACTAAACCTGTTAAGAATGCTGCCAATACTTCTGTTTTAGCTTTACCCGATCGCCTTTTGGCATTATGGGAAGGTGGCCCGCCTCACAGCCTCGACTTGGAAACTCTGGAAACTCAGGGAATCGACAATTTAGGTAATTTAGATAGTAAATTTGCTTATTCAGCTCATTGTAAGCGCGATCCGATTACTGGGAATATTTTTAACTTTGGAATTACCCCAGGTTTGAAAGCTAAGTTGAATGTTTATAAGAGTGATTGTACAGGAAAAATTGTTAAAAAAGCAACAGTTACTTTAGATGGAATACCGCTGTTGCACGATTTTGTACTTGCTGGCAAGTATCTGATATTTTTTGTGCCACCAGTGCGGCTAAATCTGGGTTCAGTGTTAGCTGGGATTGGCAGTTACGGCGACTCCTTTGAGTGGAAACCAAAGTTAGGAACGCAAATATTAGTTTTTGACTCGGAAACTCTATCTTTAGTTAGTCGCGGCGAAACCGATGCTTGGTTTCAGTGGCATTTTGCTAATGGTTTTGTCACCGAAGATGCTTCCGTGGCGGTAGATTTTGTGCGCTATACGGACTTTAAAAGTAATCAGCGACTTAAGGAAGTAGCGACAGGTGAAACTCGCACCGATGCGGTGGGGACAATTTCCCGAGTGCATCTCAATCCTCTGACGGGGAAAGTGACAGAAATAGAGGAATTGTTGGATAAAGCTTGCGAGTTTCCGATCGTACCTGCTGCCGAAATCGGGCAAGCGTCGCGGTATATTTATCTGGCAATGAATCGACCGGATGTGGATAATATAGCGGAACTTTACGGGGCGATCGCCCGTTTGGACACGAAAACCCGCAATCTCACAATTGCCGACTGCGGCGAAAATCGCTATCCCACAGAGCCTATCTACGTTCCAGATATTTCGTCGGAGAAAGGTTGGATTTTGACGGTTGTTTATGATGGCAATTCTGATAGTAGCGAAGTGTGGATATTTGACAGCAATGGACTTTCTAGCCCCCCTGTTTGTCAGCTAGAATTGCCAGGTGTCATACCTTTGGGCTTTCACGGTACTTGGAAATCGACCGTCTGAGAAGATTGTAAAGAACTGTTGCGGAAGATTTATTAAAAATTGTTGTCGCTTTAGCTTCAAGTTGTTAAGGTGTGTGTAGTAAAGAAATTTTCATATCTAGGAGGTGTGGAATTTATGATTTACATTGCTCGTATATCCTCTGCCAATTTGGACGATTTCCCGGCGAATATCCTCGGCGAATAAATTCGCGGCTACACAGGCAAAGTCTGCCTCCGCAGACTGAAGA
>NZ_JAUBOJ010000128.1:15269-16769 GCF_036700185.1 Microcoleus sp. BM001215392
CGGCGAATAAATTCGCGGCTACACAGGCAAAGTCTGCCTCCGCAGACTGAAGATAACTCGGCGAATAAATTCGCGGCTACACAGGCAAAGTCTGCCTCCGCAGACTGAAGATAACTCGGCGAATAAATTCGCGGTTGCACAAGCAAAGTCTGCCTCCGCAGACTGAAGAAAAAGCGGTAATAAAGCCCGCTCGATCGTGATTCCCGACTAGGTTTTCTCATGTCAGGCTTGTCTGCTTGAATGAGGTTGAACGACCAGATTTATGACAGATTTCTGGCAACTTAAAGTTTAGTTCAGCTCGCGCGCACGTCCACGATTCAAAAGGTTTGAGTTTTGAGTTAACTCCACAAATAAATTAGGTATATCTAAACTAGATAGCCTTTGCCACAATTATCTCTTCTGAGTTGTTACCGCGAAAACATTCAACTCATAACTGATAATTCATAACTCACAACTCCTAACTCCGTGCCGCAGCAAGCATCAAAATCTGAGGGTTTAATCTATGCAACTTCAAGGAAAAACAGCTCTTGTTACAGGGGCTTCGCGCGGTATTGGGCGATCGATCGCCCTAGAATTAGCCAGACAAGGAGTCAAACGCTTACTGATTGTAGCGCGCAACCGCCACCAGTTGATCGAATTGGCAGAGCAAATCGATGTTTTTGGTACAGAAGTAGTACCGTTAGCCTTGGATTTAACTCAGTCAGTGGCGGTGAATATTGCGATCGCCCAAGCTTGGCGAGATAACGGCCCGATTCACCTGCTAGTCAACTGTGCGGGCGTCGCGCACCAAGCATCATTCTTGCGATCGCCGCTACCGTTAATTGAGGAAGAAATCGCCTTAAATTTGCTGGGAACTTACACAATTACCCGGTTAATAGCTCGCAGAATGGCTGCCCAAAAAGACGGAACAATCGTCAATGTTTCGAGCTTGATGGGCAAAATTGCTGCTCCGACAATGGCAACTTATTCTGCTACTAAATTCGCGATTTTGGGATTCACCCAAGCTTTACGCAGCGAGTTAACTCAGTACAATGTTCGAGTCACAGCTTTGCTACCATCTCTCACAGATACCGACATGGTGCGAGACTTAGAGCAATTTCGTTGGGTAGTACCGACAACTCCCGAAAAAGTTGCCCTCGCACTGGTGGAGGGATTGCACAAAGATGCGCCGGAAATTTTGGTAGGATATCAAAGTCATTTAGCAGTTTGGTGTCACCGAATTGCGCCTTGGTTGCTGGATTTGGTGTTGCGGATGGCTACTCCAGAGCTTCGCGATAAAGCGCGGGGCGATCGCAAATTGGGGCAGGCCTTGGCTAGCGGGCGATAAATCTGTTTCGCCGCCGACTAACTCGGCGGCGAGTTAGTCGGCAAATAAAATTCGCGCCTATACAAACGATGTCCGCCGGACGCCGACTAAGAAATAAAGCGATCGCAGGGTGTACGTTGGGTGCATCTGGTGCAAGGCAAATATATCCGTAGGGGCGAAGCATGACCGCATTC
>NZ_JAUBOJ010000129.1:0-16757 GCF_036700185.1 Microcoleus sp. BM001215392
TCTGACGGATAATATAGTTAGCGGCGTTATACAAATTTTTCGATTTAAAGGCTAGTACGTCTATTTCAATAAAACGGTGTTCGGTGGATTTAATGATGTGTCTCTCTGCTAGTTGCATTTAGACTCTCCATTTTTTAACGCTCGCAATAATTTTCGCTTGTTGACCTTCTGACTATATGATACTACCGTTGCTTGCTACTGCTTACAAACTTAATGAAGTTTTATAATACCATTTTAGATTTGAGATTTGACAGCGGTAGGGCGATCGCCCAAATCGAGCCTTGACATCTCTCTCATCGCATTTTAGATTTTCACTTTGAGATTTTAGATGGGAATGAGCGATTGCATGAGGATTTGGAACCCTGCCGGAGATTTTGATTGTTTTCGACACCTGTCTCAAGTTGTATTTTGGTCGCACCTAGGTATAATTCCTAGTGCTCTAGCGCTCAACGGCGATCGGAATTAACACGGTAAAGGTCGTTTGACCGATAACTGATGTTACTTCTATTTTACCTGAATGTTTTTCCACAATCTTTTTCACAATATCCAGTCCCAAGCCAGTGCCTTCACCTGCGGGTTTTGTGGTAAAGAACGCCTCAAATATGCGCGGCAAAACCTCCGGCGCAATTCCCTTACCATTATCCGTGACGCTGACGCTCAGCAGCAGATTTTCGGCTCTCACCTCTACTCTTAAAATCCCGCAATTTTCCATTGCTTGCAGGGAATTGTGAATCAAATTTGTCCAAACTTGATTGAGTTCGTCTGGATAGCACAACAATTCAGGCAGTCCATCCTGATAATCTCTGACAACTTCTACCCCGTGCTTTAGTTGGTTGTAATAAAGAGTTAAGATAGTTTCAATACCGTCAATTATATTGGCTCTTACTTTTTCTCCGGTAGAGTTATATCTAGAATATGTTTTTAAAGCAAAAACTACTTTAGCAGCTCTATCTGTAGCTGTGATAATAGTATTCGTGCTTCTTTGCAAAGTAGCAAGTTGATAAGCTTGCTGCAAAATATCCGAGCTGGTGGGGTCTTGCAGTACAGGCAAAATTGATGCGATATTGTCGTAAATGCCGATATCAACTAAAGTGTCTGCTACTGTTTCAGGATTGGCAACAGAGCTGTTTGATAGCTGCTGAATCAAAGCTCTTTTAAACTGGCGTTTTTCTCTGTTTGAAAAGCCGATCGCCTGCGGCTCGTATTGCAGTAGCATCATTAAATCAGAGTAGCGTTGTGGGGACATTTTGTGGAAAAAATCGGCGATTTCGCCAAGATTTTGATTAAAAAAATCGGCTAAATTATCGACTGACGATCGAATCGCACCTAGGGGAGTATTAATTTCGTGAGCGACGCCAGCCACAAGCTGTCCCAAGGCGGCCATTTTTTCTGATTGAATCAGCTCTCGCTGCGTGAGTTGCAGGTTTTGCAGGGCTTCGGAGAGTTCTTGGGTGCGATCGGCTACTTGCATTTCCAAGGTTCTATTGTACTCTCCTACCAACTTGTCAGCTTGTTTGCGAGCAGTGATGTCGCTGAAAGCAGTAATCGCGTACACAATATTATTTTTGTTGTCAAAAATTGGTTTCGAGTGCATTTCACAAGGCACAATCTTCCCAGAGGTGCGGACTTCTAAATTATCAGCGATCGCATTTTCACCATTGAGCGCTCGCTTCGCCGGCAATTGTTGTTCAGAACACGGACTCTCGCTTCCTGAAATATAAATTTGAGAACCTGATACCAACTCTTTACCTGTAGCTGACGGCGCAAAAAATTTACCCAGCAACCGCTGTCCCGTTTGATTGATGTATGATACCTCGCCCTTGGGATTGTGTACGGCGATTCCCACCGGGACAGCTTCTAAAAACTGTGTCAATTTGCTTTGACTTTCCCGCACTTCTGCATAAAGTTTAGCATTAGCAATAGAAACAGCAGCCTGCGTAGACAATAGTTGCAAAACCTCTACCCGGTCATCAGTAAAAGCACTGGTTGTGAGATTGTTTTCTAAATAAATAATTCCAATTAATTGACCTTGATTCAGCAAAGGCGCGCACAATATCGATTGAGAATGATGTTTGACAATATAAGGATCGCGGCTAAAATTACCTTTATGAGCTGCGTAATCTTCGACAACGCTTTGTTTGCTACGAGCGACATAATTAATAATAGAAACTGGCAAACATCGCTCGGCAGGAATCGACTGCAAAACATCGACGCGATCGCCCTCTATTTTCCCAGAAGCTTCTACCAGCAATTTACCTTTGTTTTCCAAAATCAGAAATCCCTTCTGGGCCCCCGCATTTTGCAACATAATTCTCATTAACTTCGCCAGTAACTTGTCCAGAACAATCTCGCTAGCGATCGCACCAGAAGCTTTCAGCACTGCGGTCAAATCAAAACTTTGCCTGGAATCCCGGCTGTTGGAAATATTCGTAATGGTAGCGCAATCGCTGCTGATGATGTTGGACGCCGGAATTCTGATTAAAAATCGGGAATACTTTTTTTCCAAATCCTCAACTTTGGCTTGAGTTCCCCAGTGGGTGTAGCAGTAGTGAGCATCAGCCAAATAAACTCGCGCAATCTTATCTTTTCCCCAACCCATATAAAATTTAGCCGCCAATTCGTGAGCGAGAGCCTCTTCGTTAATATATTCGTTTTCCTTCGCTAAACTAATCGCGCGATCGTAGTCTTCCATTGCCCGAAAATTATCGCCCAAAACCCGATGTTTTTCAGCCTCAATCAGATGAAATTTATGCAAGTGATTCATCGGCGCGCGTGCCGCCACCTGCTGCAATTTCTTTTGGTTTTCTCCTACTCTGTCTAGCAAAATTTCTCGATTCAATACATCCGCCTCACCATAGGCTGCTAGTGCAGCCAAAGAATCGTAAAAATAGAAAACTGGCACCGTCAAAAAACCTGTTCCTTCCCTTAAAAATTCCCTAGATTTTGCCGCGTTTTCCAGTGCTTCGGACAAATTGTCGAACAAATAACAAAGTACGAGTTTGTGCAAATAAAAGTAATGAATCCCAGTGCGATCGTTTGCTTGTACCAGCAGCGGCAGCAGGTGTTCTTCCGTGCAAGCTGTCCCGGATAAATTGCAGGGATTATCTGCCTCACCCAGCAAGTTAAGCACCGCTTGATGAAATATTTGATTGCACAGCAAGTTGATCGATTGCTTGAGTTGAGCGAGCAGGTTGCTAGACTCGGCAATTTCGCGTTTGAGGTCTGTAAGTTCTTGCCCGACAAAATAAGCATATTGAGATTTGTGTTTGGCACAATAACCTACCAATTCAAAATCTCCATTTTTGAGCGCACTTTGATAGCTTTCTCGAAACATTGGCAGGGTTTCCCTGACATGATACTTGGTGTGAGCGATACAAGCTGCTACTACATATAATATCCGGCCTCTGATGCTTTTGGCATTGAACATCGATACTAAGTTTAAAGCCAATTCTCCTAACTTATTTGCAGATTCAATATCTTGAAATTCCTTGTTTAAAACTACGCCCCAAGCCGCATAAAAAAATGCAGAAACAGGTGAATTTCCATACTCAATACATAAATTAATCTGTGACAAAACTAGCGGAGTTAATAATTGAGAATCGCAATGAAACGCAGCAGGAACTATACTCGCTGCGATCCGCATTGCTGCCAGTTGTTCCGGAGATGTCATCAAAGGCAGATAAATTAAGTCTTCGATATTTTTTCCAGCCAATTTGAGCCGTGCTTGCTCTAATTCTCGCTGAATGCTTGACTCGTCAGGAGTGTCTGCAAAACTGAATCCAAATTGTGCTAGCACGTACCGCGCCAGAGCGATCGCTTCTAGCTGTCTCCTCTGCACGATATAAGCTTGAATTTTTACCTCATAAACTTCGATTTTATCCAGCAGAGTTCTCCCTTGCAACAACACAGTCTCATATAAATGTTCCATCAGCTCAAATTCGCCGCTAAAATACGCAGCCTCAACAGATTCTACATAAATCTCTAAAGTTAATTCATACTGCTTTAGCCAGCTTGCATCTGCCATCAATCTCCGGCTGAAATTTAAATAAATAACCGCAGCAGCATAAGCCCCAGCCACCTTAGCTTTTTTGCCAGCAATCAAATTTAACTCAGCAATTTGATATCGTTTTTTCTCAGTAAATATCGTTGTTAAATCTAAAATATTCTTGAAAGCAATATTAATATGATCGACAATCTTAAATATCTCATGTTCCAGCCGAGATGGTGCGGTATTCTCCCAAATAAAACAACCTATTTCCCAGTGAAATATTTTTTTATGCTGCTCGTCAATCAAAGCATAAGCCGCTTGCTGCACTCGATAGTGCAAAAACTTAAAATTCATAATTAACACCTCCGCATTTACCTCGGAAACTGCTAATATCAAACCAGACTCCAGTGCCGGCATGAGGTTGGCAAATACTAACTCCAGAGAGTTTTCGCAAATCACAGACAGCAGGTGCAAGTCAAAATCTGTTCCCGCACAAGCTGCCAAGTGTAAAACTTGCTGGGTTGCCTCGGGCAGTTTTTGCAACTTTGCAATCATCAACTCCACGACATTATTAGTAATTTCCATTTCCTCTATTTCATCAATATCCCACTGCCAGCCTGTTTGAATTTCATCACAATTACTGGTAAATTCTGGCGCATAAGTTTGCAATAAGCCAGCATCAAAATTCAACTGGGGATATCTGGGCAAACTAAAAGTTATTAAATTTTCGGCGTGCAGCATTTTTAGAAATTCTCTCACAAAGAAAGGATTTCCTCCTGTTTTCCGCCTCACTAACCCCCCTAGGGGTGCTACTGATTGTTTGTCGCTGTGTAAAGTGTCAGCAATCAAATTAGTAATGTCTGCTATTTCCAAAGGAGCTAAGGTAATTTGATTGATGTTTGCTCCTAGCTTTGACAATTCTGCCACTGCCACCATCAAAGGATGAAGTGGATTCACATTATTATAGGTATATGCCCCAACAATCAATAAATATTCGGGCTGTGCTAGAGATAAGTTGCTCGCAATTATTGGTTGGGCGTTGTCAATATTTGTGTTGGCTGGGCTTGCCATTTTGCCAGCTACCATTAGTTGAATTAATTTAAGGCTAGCCGAGTCTGCCCAGTGCAAATCATCGAGAAAAATAACTAAGGGATGATCTGCGGTACAAAATACCCGCACAAATTGCATAAATACTAGATTAAAACGATTGTGAGCCTGCTCTATATCTAGCTCCGGCACTGCGGGTTGTTGCCCGACAATTAATTCTAAATCTGGAATCAGATCGATAATTACTCCCGCGTTTGGTGCGATAGCAGCTAAGAGCTTGGCGCGCCATTGTTGAAATCGCTCTTCGCTTTCTGCCAGGATTTGTTGCAGCAATTCTTGAAAAGCTCTTACTACAGCACTGTAAGGAACTTTTTGCTCTGATTTGTTGAATTTTCCGCTGATAAAATAGCCGTGTTTTTCGATAATTGGCTGGTAAATTTCTCTAGCCAGCGATGACTTGCCACTACCGGAATCACCTACTAGCAACATCATTTCTACCCGCTTTTGTTCTGGAGAGCGGGGGCGATTGTCGGTGACTCGCTCCCATGCTGCGACTAAATTTTTTATTTGTGTTTCCCGTCCGTATAGCTTTTGAGGAATTTGAAATTTATCGGAAATATCTTGGCTGGCTAGGGAGATTTGTGATATCTTACCCTGGGTGTTTAATTGGTTTAGGCATTCTTCTAAATCTGCTTTGATGCCGCGGGCGCTTTGGTAGCGATCGTCTGCATTTTTAGCTAATAATTTGCCGATAATATTGGAAACTGCTGCGGGAATTGTGCGATCGACTTCGGCGGCCGGTTGTGGCTGTTTAGCAATGTGGCAGTGTACTAATTCTAGGGCGCGGGCGGTTTCAAAAGGCAGTTGGCGAGTCACCATTTCATAGAGCGTGGCGCCGAGAGAGTAATAGTCCGTGCGATAATCTAGGGTGCGGTTCATTCTGCCAGTTTGTTCTGGAGACATATAGGCGAGAGTGCCTTCTAAAACATGGGGATTTTTGAGGGCGGGCGGTTCACCGGTTAATTTTTCCGGGGCGCAGACGCTGGCAATTCCAAAGTCAATGATTTTGAGTTGGTTGGTGCTGCGATTGCAAACTATGTTGGCTGGGTTGATATCTTTGTGTATGATATTTGCAGCGTGAAGCTCGCCCAAAATGTCGGCTATTTCAATGGCAAAGCTGAGAGATTCCGATAAGCTAAAAGGCTCAGACTGCATCAACCTTTTGAGAGATTCGCCTCCGAAATCTTCTAGTACGATCGCCAGATGACGATCGTACTGTTCTAAACTGTAAGCTTTGACGACTCCTGCGAGATTTAAGCTGCGGATGATTTCATATTCTTGCTTTTGGCGGGCCAGTGCTGCGGGAGTCGGGTAGTCTTGCTTGAGTATCTTGAAGATTGCCCGCTGGCCGTCGGCCGATCGCACTCCTCGGTAAACTAGAGATCGATCGCTTTCATAGATTTTCCTGAAAATTTTGTAGCCGGGAAAGTGGAGCATAACCGCAGAATCTTAGAGAGCAGCAGCGTTTATATCAGTGTAACCAGTGATATGTGCCCGCAGCTACAGGCACCAACATTCTCAGACTTCCCCTCCAGCTCTAAACCACCAGATCGATCGGGGAGCAAATCTTCAGTCTAAAATCTAAAATCATATAACCCTGCCTTGGCGCGCAAGCATTCAAGGCAGGGTTATGATTGAATATTCAGCATTCAAGGCGGGGTAACGCTATAGTCATTAGTGCCGGATTCGGCTGCCTAGCGATGTACTACTCGCCCAATCGAGTTATTTTAGAGCTACGTTCGGCCAACATCAGCACTATATAAATAGTCATTACATAACCGGCGGCTAGAATGGGAATAATTAGAGGAATATCGCGATAAATCATAATTAGAACCAAAAGTCAAGGACTAGGAGGAGGAGGGGACAAGTTCAAGACCTACTACATTAAGTCAGCACGCAAGACTGTGCCTTGGTTCTGAAGGCTGCTTTTCCATATCAAGCCGGCGGGAACATTTAGGGGTTCTCGCTCAATCAATAATGATTTACTGCTTTAGAGATGCTTGAACAACGTAAAACCATCCACTTTAGCTGCTTTGAGCTACCGTGCACATCTCATGCGCTAGTCTTAACTCCTGAAAATTTTTAGCCGCGAGAAACTAAAAATCTGTCCCAGAAATTTTCGCTGCGATCGACTAACAAGGCTGGCTCTACGAAACTCTTACAGGCATCTGAAAGCTACCTGCCAGCCAGGCTCAAATACAGCCTGTACTTAATGTATAGAATTGTTTAAATCCTTAATACCTATAATAACACAGGGTTTCTGGGATTTACCTATTTTTCGGCAGTGTGCTTAACAATTCGATACAATAGGGACAACCCCTGTGCCAGCGGGCTACTCGCCGCAGACACTGGGGTGAGTTTTAGCCCGTGACCAATTAAAAATAACTGCCGAGCACCTATATTTTCTTCCCTATTGCAGAGAATTGGCTTAAAATAAAGATATGATATGTAAAATTTTGTTACTTTACGGCTTGAGTCGGCGTATCCATGATCTCTAGCACTCTCCTATTTTCCTCGGTTGAAGAAGACCTGCGACTGTTGACAGAAAACTTAAAACAGTTAGTGGGTGCCCGTCATCCCATATTGTACGCGGCTGCAGAATACTTATTCGGCACAAAGGGAAAACGGGTGAGACCCGCAATAGTCTTATTGGTGGCCAAGGCGACGATGCCCGATCGTTTAATCACTGAAAAACACCGCCGTCTCGCTGAAATCACGGAAATGATCCACACAGCTAGCCTAGTTCACGACGACGTAGTAGACGAGTCGGATCTGCGGCGGGGAGTACCCACAGTACACAGTCGGTTTAACAACCGAGTGGCGGTATTGGCGGGAGATTTTCTGTTTGCTCAATCTTCATGGCACTTGGCGAATCTGGACAACCTGCCAGTAGTCAAACTGCTTTCAGAAGTGATTATGGATTTAGCTGAGGGGGAAATTCAACAGGGACTCAATGGATTTGACACTAGCTTGTCGATCGAAGCGTACCTCGAAAAAAGTTATTACAAAACAGCGTCTTTAATTGCCAACAGTTCCAAAGCTGCCGGCTGTTTGAGCGAGGTTTCAGCGTCCATAGCAGACGATTTGTACAACTACGGTCGCAACATTGGTCTGGCCTTTCAAATAGTAGATGATATATTAGATTTCACCGCTTCCACGGAAACTTTGGGGAAACCCGCAGGCTCGGATCTCAGAAGCGGTAATCTGACAGCACCAGCCCTATTTGCCCTCGAAGAAAAGCCTTACTTGGAAGTTCTCATAGAACGGGAGTTCGCCCAATCCGGAGACCTAGAGCAGGCATTGTCACTGGTAGCAGATTCTCGCGGCATAGAGCGATCGCGAGAACTAGCCACCCATCACGCACAGAAAGCAGTCGAATACCTAGCTGCCTTGCCCCATTCAGAGTCCCGTCAAGCTTTGATTGATTTAGCAGATTACGTTTTGAGCCGGCTTTATTAGACGTTAAAAAGTTTAACTTTTTATCTCGACAATTTGAAATCAAAAATTGGTAACGGGTATGACTCGTTACCAATTTTTGATTGCAAATAAACGATCTATCGGACAGCATGGAAGTCACAACGCTGTCAAAAACACAGATTGAGATTGCTTCTATCCGAAAACTGGGGTAACTAGCAATCACTACTAAAAAGTGCTGACAACCGCGCATTGCACTGCATTAGCAATTCATCGTCGTAAATAAAGTTATTTAGGCAATATCCGGCGGTGGAGCCGATCGATACTGTTGCAAGTAAACAGTAATTAAGTCCTGAACTTGCTGGCGGGGGATTTGGGTCCCGACTTCCTGATTGCCAGGATTTTCAAAAAAAACAATGCTGTCTAAACCTTCGAGAGCTATCATCTGAAATAAAATGTGAGTAACGGGCAAAGGCACGGGCCTGACGCGATCGCCCCCAGCCTCCGCAGCAGACGACGCATCTTCAAAACTGGGAAAAGCATAAATCACCTTCTTCTCCCGTCCCGGTTGCTTGAGATTGCTCAAAACCACGATCGCCCAACTTTGGTCTACCGCTTGCAGGATACAGTATTCGAGATGCTGTAGCTGTTGGGCAATTAAAATCAGCGCCGGGGCGATCGCTTTGAGGATTTGTGGCGTCGAACCGTCTGGCGGAGCTTGGTCGATCAGTGCTTGAATCTGTTGTTCTAAATCCATCAGTCAGTTCTGGGATATCTAAAATTTAAAATTTCAGGTTAACAGGTGCGCGTCCAAGTATATATTACCCAGCAGCGTGCCAGAAAATGTAAAATCCCCAATCTTAAGTCCCAGGAATACAATGAATATTAAATATCTAACCAAATAGACCGTTTTGCCGAAAAAAAGCCGCATTATTTAGACAAATTGACATTTGAGCCGACAAGTCTAAAAACCTCAGGCCCGCGGCCCGATTTAATTAATGCCAGTGTTGGTGGGCGAGACAACATTTATGGTGGAGGATGCCAAAAAACAGGTGGCGGCTAAAACCGTTCTCGCCCTTGCCACCAAATACCGCTCAAACCCGGTTTTTGGCGGATGGTGCCTCCAGCACGACAGATCAAAAAAAACCAGTCCTCCGTGTTTTTGCGGAGGGAGAGATCCAGGGCATTGCAGTTTGTCCTGTCGCGGGAATACCAGGTAAAGTAGCTGTAAAAAAGATTTATCCATACTGGTACTAACTGTGCTAGTTTCATTATTAGCTGTAAACCATCATGCGGGAAATCTGCCAGAGCGTGGAAACCATATTTCAACTGCTGCTAGACGAACTCAAAAAGTCCACTCGCGCGTCTGAGCAGAACTGCCAAGATGTAGCAGAGCGACTCGCAGCAGAAGTCACCAGGATATGCACAGAAAGCCAGCGGATTCAAACCTCCGGAGACATAGAAGGTTCAGCCCAGAGCCTGGCTCAGCACCGCTTGCAACAATGCCTCCACTATTACAATTTAGGCTCCGTGTCCGGGCGAGTAGATTTGCACAGTACCCTCAGTGCGATCGTCTATCGCTACATAACTCCTCCTCAGGTGCAGTCTAGCTATCAGGCACGAGTAGAACTGATCAAAGATTTTTTGCAAGCATTTTATCTGGAAGCCTTAAAAGCATTCCGGCGCGAAACCCAACTTTCACCTAGCTACAGTCCCCGCACTCGCTTAGAACTAGCAGAGTACATGGCATTTGTAGAGCGCTTCGGCAAGCGGCGCATTCCTTTACCTCGCAACCGCAGCCAGCAACTAATTATTTTACGGGCTCAAACCTTTTCCCAGCAGCAGCCGAAAGAAACCTCGGTAGATATGGAACAAGCAGCCGAGGGGGGGGCTACAGATTCTGACCAAACTTGGAACGACACGTCGGTACACTCGGTGCGAGAAGCGATGGCCCGCCAGGGTTCGTCAGCAATTCGCTCCCTAGGCGAGGAGTCAGAATCTCTACGGCAAAACGTAGTAGACGAATTAGTCGCTTACTTGAAAGAACGCAATCAAAAAGACTGCGCCGATTACTTCGTGCTGCGCTTGCAAGACTTGCCAACTAATGAGATAGAGTCGCTGCTAGACATAACTCCCCGCCAAAGAGACTATTTGCAGCAGCGCTTCAAGTACCATTTGCTCAGGTTCGCCATGTCGCACCGCTGGGAACTCGTTCACCAATGGCTGGAAGCAGACTTAGATCGAAATTTGGGTTTGCTGCCTTCTCAGTGGCAGGCTTTTGGCGATCTAATTGGCCCAGAGGGGCAGCGTTTGTTAAAGTTGAAACAACAGGGTCTGTCAGAGTCGGCGATCGCGCAAACCCTCGGCAGCACGGTAGCCCAGGTACAGAAACGGTGGTTTAAATTGCTGGAACTTGCCTGGGAATTGCGAAATAGTTCAGATTCCGGAGAAGGGGCATCTAGTGATGAATAACGAAACGAACAGGGATGCAGAGGCTTTCGAGCGCCATTTTTTAGACTGGATATTGCAGGCACCAATGGCGAATGCCTCTAGCGAAGATGACCAAAACCTCAATGGACTCGCTCACTCCCAAGAGTGGGGCGATACAGAAGAGAATTCCGGGGTGGAATACTGGGAATGGGACGAACCAGACCCGCTGGACTATTTAGAAGTGGGGGCGCACAGCAATGCACCCGCACAACCGCTGACTATTGGAGAAATACCGACCGTGCAAGACCGTTTTCAGACCTTGTTAAAACAGAGGCTTAGATCCTCCATTGAATCCAACCCGCCGCTGTTCCCCTGGGAAACAGAACTCAAAAGCTACGACCACGACTACCCAGACGATGTAGCCCCCCAATGGGTTCCCCCCCTACACCTCTGGACTCCCCAACTACAAAATATTAGATGGGGTCGCCTGCCAATTCCGATCGCCCAAGGGGTTTTTGCTCAACTCCTAGAACCTTGTCAGGAACTGGTAATGTCGTCTCTGCGGGAAGGAGCGAAGTTAGTTCGGGCTGTAGATAGTTTATTTCCGGGTCAATCTCAGGAACTTAACGAATTAGCTGGTTTTTTACTCATGAGTCCGGCCAGAGGAATTACAGCTTCAGAAGTAGAAGTAGAAGTAGAAGATTTACCGAATTACTCCGAGGCAACTACCGATCAACAAATGCTAATGTCGCTGTTGGCCGCCCGAGAAATCATTGAGTCTTTAACTTTGAATTGTCCTGTAAATCAGCCGCCGGTTTCCCGAGAATGGCTGACAGCTTTGGGTTCGCTGACTCTCTGGGCTCAATACCTGTCGAACCGCAATACAGAACCACCAAGACCGTGTTTAAGAGTTGAGTGTGAATTTCCTGGCGGAGGAAGTTTGGAACTCAAGGGAGGAGATGCCGAAGCAACTGCACATCGTCCGAATTCCGGGCATTTAAGTGTGGAGTTGTTCGATCCGCAACCGGATAAGACCTATGCCTTAGAAGTTCGATTCCAAAACTTCGAGACCAGACCTCTGATGTTTGCTATTCGTCCTGTTTTGTCAGGACAAGATAGCAACTAAAAAGTTCAGTTGACCGCTTGACAGCTTGCCCCCGGAGCGCAGCCGAAGGGTTGAACGCTAGAGGGCTACCTCTACCTGGAAGGGAGAAGATTGGAGTAATGAATAGTCTAATTTTATTTTATCCCACAAGGGTTCCGGCTTCAAACCAATTTTTGCTGGTAAAATTAGAGTAAATAATGTATGTTTTACTCTGTGGTTTTACCTCACACAAAAACAGATGCAGTCCCCCGACTTCTGTCGTGGAAAGCGAAAAATTTTAGATATTAGTTAACTTTCTGGCAGATTAATCTGTGGAGTTAATCTAAAATCTCAAATCGAAAAATCTCAAATCGACTGACTTGGATGGGTGCACATGACAACTGATAGCCTGCGAAAGATACCTGTTTTAGGTAAGCTGTGGGAGCAGATTGAGGCAATGCCTCCGCCGGTGACTGAGGATTCTTTACTGCTGCGAATCCTAGTTCAGTTGTTGGTAATTGTGGGAATTGTGGCTACGGACGTTGCTGCTGAAGAAGCCCTGAACCTGTGGGCTGTGCCTGTTAGTATTGTGGGAGCAACTTGGAGTTGGTACCGCCGCCGCGATCGCAATATAGCTGCTAAGTTCTGCATAGCTATTGCCATGCTGGTAGCGCTGTTCGCTTTTTTTACCCGCTTGGTAGGAGAATTAAACGATACCCGGTTAGTTTTGGCGCAACTGTTAATTAACATTCAAGTGCTGCACAGCTTCGATTTGCCGCGCCGCAAGGATTTGGGCTATTCGATCGTCATCGGGCTGATTTTGTTGAGCGTAGCAGCGACGATCAGTCAAACGCTGACTTTTGGGCCGTTGCTGGTGGTGTTTTTGGCTTTAGCGCTGCCGACTTTGGTGCTGGATTACCGATCGCGCTTGGGGCTGTCAAACCCAGAAGGTATAAAGCACAGAGCTGAAAGTAAACAAAAAAAACACAACACATCGTTATTTGCTGCGACTTTATCCCCCAAATATTTTGGTTTGCTGCTGCTGATAACTGTCGGGTTGGGGCTGACTATTTTTGCGTTTTTGCCGCGCCTCCCGGGCTATCAGTTGCGGACTTTTCCTGTGAGTGCTCCCATTGAATATCAGGGGGAGTTTGACTCGCGCAGCATTCTGAATCCGGGGTATGTCAGAGGGGGAAATGAACAAGGAAGTGGCTCAGGCAGGGGGCGAAACCCAGACAAAGGGCCAGGAGATTTGGACTCTACTTTTTATTACGGTTTCAACCAGCGCATCAATCAAAATTTGCGGGGGGAAATGAAACCCCAAGTGGTGATGCGGGTGCGATCGCAAGCGGCGGGTTTTTGGCGGGTATTGGGCTTTGACAAATACACGGGTCAGGGTTGGGAAATTTCGCGCAACGAACAAGCTCAAAAGGTAAATAGACCAAGGTGGTCTTTTCAATTTTATCTGAATCCTTTTCCGAATGCGCCTCGGATTCAAGAGGTGATTCAAAGTTATACTATTATTGCTCAGTTGCCGAATTTGATTCCGGCTTTGGCTAAGCCGAAGGAACTTTATTTTCCGACGACGGATGTGGCGGTGGATGCGGAGGGCGGTTTGCGATCGCCTGTGGAATTGCGGGAAGGTTTGACTTATACGGTGATTTCTAATGTACCTGTTCGCGATCGCTCCGTGTTGGGGCAAACTGGTACTAATTATCCCAAAAATATTCGCAAGTTCTATTTGGACGTGCCGCCTAAAATTGCCGAGAAGGTGCGAGAAAAAACTGAAGAAATTTTGTTGGCGAGAACGAGAGTAGCTAAGTCAGACAGGGCGATCGATTCTCCTTACGAAAAAGCTTTGTACTTAGCTCAATATTTGAAGCAAAACCCGAATTACAAAATTGAAAAAGCTTTGCCATACTTGCAAGAAACAGAAGATTTAGTCGAGGGTTTTCTGTTTGGCTATCAAAACACGCAAGACGGTAAAAAAGTTACAGGCGGATATCCCGACCATTTTTCGACGGTACTGACAATGATGCTCAGATCGATCGGGATTCCGGCGCGAGTGGCTGGCGGTTTCGATACGGGAGAATTTAACCCGTTTACTGGTTTGTACGTTGTCAAAAATACCGACGCTTTCTTGATGACGGAAGTATATTTTCCCAATTACGGCTGGTTGGGTTTTAATCCGATTCCCGGTTATCCGCTGATTCCGGCTTCGGTGGAAGACAACCAGACTTTTAGCGCGATCGAATCGTTTTGGAAGTGGATCGCGGGTTGGCTACCGACTCCTCTGAGAAGCGGGCTGGATTCTGTTATTGGTTTTGTAATTGGTTGGATCGGTTTGATTGTGGGCTGGTTTTTGGCACAGTTTGCTAAGGGTTGGGTGGGGTTATTTATTGGGTTGATTAGTGCGATCGGCTTTGGCTTTATGGGCTGGTTAATTTGGCAAGGGTGGCGCAAGTGGCGCTACCGGCGCTGGCTGGCTAAGTTGCCGCCGCTGGAGGGGGTTTATCAGCAAATGCTAAAGGATTTGGCGAGCCGGGGCTTTGCCAAACACAAAGCTCAAACGCCTTTGGAGTATGCTGAGGCTATGCGCAGCCATCATCAAACCGATGAAGCGGAGGTAATTGAGGAAGTTTCGCAAGCTTACGTGCGGTGGAAGTACGGCGGCGAAGCGGGAAACTTGGAACAGTTGCGGCTGTTGGTAGAAAATTTAAGGCGATCGTACTTAAAGAAACTGAAAAACCGCTGGTTTTCAAAGTTTACGACGCACAACCTTAAGTAAAAGTTCGATCGTTCCGAATGCGAGTCCGCATCAATTAGAGGACTGGCGATTTGGAACCATCAAACTAATTTTATTAGGGTTTGATGGTTCTTCTCTTCAGACATCATATGAGTACAAACGGTCAACCTGGTATTGACTCATCGGCCTCAATGGCCTAGCCATCAGGATTATAAAGCTATGCGGATAAAAGGACTTGAATTGACACTTAAGCTTCAAATTACGATTTTCCGCCGTTCTAGCGCTTTTCTCTACTCACTCTGAAAGTCCTGTCTTACGCTTGAGCGAAGACTGAGCTACTTGATGTATGGTCTATATAGCAAGCAAACTCAACACTTTAGAGCTGGGAGCGAAAGATGAGCGAAAAGTTTAATTCAGTCACAACAAACACTACCACCGACCACCTTATCGGGTACGAGCGAATTTTGGACTACTTCAAGCAAGCACAGAAAGAATGCCCCAAAGGAGTAGGACTCAAAAGAGACAGCAAAGCTAGTGGGGGTTACATAACGCTTCAGTTCAGGTTAGGTAATAAGCGAGTCAACAAAACCTGCGGGTGCTATCTGACGATGCAGGGTATTACTGATGCCACGAGAAAAGCTCATTTAGTCGCTAATGCTCTAAGCTCGTTCTCTAGTGAGTCTCAGTTTTTAGCGTGGTACGATGATACAATTTTAGAAAAAAACGTCATCAAAAATGATTTGATGACTTTTGGTGATGCGATAGCAAAAGTAGAGAAAAATTACTGGGACGGGCGTACTAAACGCCGTCAACAGCGCGACAAAAGTAGTATTAGTCAGCAGAATACTTGGGATGCCGTTTACGGTCACGATTACAAGCTTTTACCACGGAACACGGTTGTCAATTTAACGGATATTTTGTCTGTAGTCAATAGTAAAAAACAAGGCAGTAAATGTTTTAAAAACTGCTTGTGTGCTATGAAAAAATTGGTTGAAGTTATCGGCAATACTGATATACTCGCTCGTCTGAAGGAGATTGACGGAAGACAAACAGAGTTTAGAAAAGACCTGCAATCAGTATCCATTGACGAATTTCTTAAATTCTGTGAAGATGTTTTAGATATCCCTCTTGGTAATAAACGATACGATTTAGAGCAGCGTCGCTGTTGGTTGTGGGTATTCTCGATGCAAGTGGTGTATGGTTTTCGAGTACACGAAGTCTTTGCTATTCAAAACATTGACAAATCGTTTAAGACAGAGGATGGGATTATTATTCAGGCACTTACCGAACCAGGCAACGTGAGAATGATTGCTGTAGTAGGCGACAAAACATCACTAGATACAACAACTAAGACTGGCTACCGACTGTGCGTACCGATGTTGGCGCCGACTCATCCTGATTTAATAGACCGTTTAGGAATTAAGTCTGGTAAACCACCCGAAATCTGTTTATTGTCAGATAGTCCCAAAACAATTGCTGGCATATATAGTCGCCGTGCTTGGGCTACTTTGAAAAGATGGAATAAAGGTTTTACTCAGTCTCATGCTTTACGTCACTTAGCTAATCTTAATGGTCAGATGGCTGGGATGTCTCAGGAGACGAGAGCTAAAAATTTGGGACATTCAACGCAAATGAACGAAGGCACTTACAAGAAGCGAGCTAATACCAAAACGACAATTGATTTGTTGACTCGATTTACAAAGGAAGCTATTCCTTTAAGTAGCGCTATTGGGGTACTTAAGCAAATAGGAAGCAACGCACAATGTATTGGATTATTGGCTGCTATTTACGGCATTACGCCCCACGAAGTTATGGAGTTCCTAGCCGAATAATTTGAAACAAAACTTTACAAACCCTGTGTTGACAAGGGGTTGTAAGTCTGCAATCGTGAGTAACTAAGGAAGATTGATGCGCGACTGACAAGCGTACCACCGCTAATCAAGTCACGACTTCCCCAAACCGTTACGAAACAACGTTTGGAGCCGAAT
>NZ_JAUBOJ010000130.1:0-16738 GCF_036700185.1 Microcoleus sp. BM001215392
ACGGTCATGCTTCGCCCCTACAAACATATTTGCCTTGCACTCATCCGCTGCACCCATATTATGTCCCGTCGATTACCATAACAAAAATGGTTGGTAGTGCGTCGGGAGTGTCCGCACTACCAACGAATTTTACTGCGATTAATCGGGCGGACACGATAGGATTTAATAATTTAAGAATTACGCACGAGTTGGCAAGCTGTGCGGACGGGAATTATTTTTTTAAACTAATATCAAAACTTTCTAAGTCGAGGCAGATTTTAGGCAAGTAATCTCTGCAACTGACAAATATTTTACTATTTTTTAAGAGCCAAGTTTGAAAGCTTCTACAAATAAATTGTAAGTGAGACCAATTTTGAGAGCATTAAGCATTTCCACCGATAAAGAAGTGGCTAGCTGCTTCCTGCTGCCGTAAACCAGCCGGTTCACCAACTCCGTGACTAACACCAACAGCCCCGCAGCAATAATATCCCAATCAGCCGATTGTCCGGCGATCGTCGAAATAGCTGTTCCCAAAAAAGTGCCGAACAGCAAACTAATGAGCAGGAGTGAAATCCGCCGCCAAGGATTGCTCGCCCAGCGTGCGAATTGCTCGCCTAGAACATCAATCAATCTGTTAATTCGGGTATTCTGCATAGAAGTTAAAAGTTGTCGCCCTGAGTCAGTCGATTTTAAATTTTAGATTTACTTGCAGGATTGAATCTGGGATATTGAACAGGAGCGTTGCCCGCTCGTTTGTCGAAGAATCTCAAATTTTTGGCTTGCTCCTTTAGAGTATCGGGGTTTGTAGCTGTTTTTGGGCGGGGTTAAAAAATATCGATCGCCAACAACTCCAAATCTTGACCGGGGTGAGTATGCTGCCATCTAAAATCTAAAATTTAACATCTAAGATGGTATTGTGCGATCGCCCATTTATCGCTGGGAACAGTCAAGTAATTAAGTGTAGCTTCATCTTGTGGCACAGCAGCCCCGGGTTCTACATTAAAGATAGTTATGACTAATTGCGGGTATGCAGCCTATCGTTTAAGCATAAAATGTATGAAACTTAACACTTACCAGATATTAATTGGAGCGACGATCGTCCTAATTACAGGAATGTTTCTCGGACGTTTTGAAATCACCATCTCCAACGGTGCAACTCGATCGAGCGATTTGCCCTCAGCAGCCACCGCACTCCCCCGAACACCCGCCGTTTCCAGAGTCGCCACAGATTCCACAAACACCGCTAGCAAGCTCAAACCCGACTTACCCCCAGAACCTGAGGAAGACAACAATTCCTCATCCTCAATCCCTGTCAATGGCACAGCCACCGGCAGTTTGCGCGTCAGCAACCGCAGCGAACACCCGGTGCGAGTCGCCCTGCTGTCGAAACGACAAGCCCAGAAATCCTACGGAAAACCGGCACACTGGGATTTTGCACCGGGGGAAGGCGGCGGCAAGGGACTGATGCTATCGCTGCCTGAGGGCAAGTTACAAATCAAACAGGGAGACATTTTGGTGGTTTTTGCTCAGGATGGTTCTCGGCGTTACTGGGGGCCTTACGTCGCCGGGGAGACAGCCTCGCCCGCTTGGAATGCCACAGCCAGGGAATGGCAATTAACTTTGCAGCATTGAAGGAAGAAGTTCGGCAACGGATTCTGTAACGGATGTAACGGATGTCAGTCCGATCGAAGTCGGAAGAAGGAAGAAGGCATAGATAGCAAGCTGGATTCAGCGATATGTGACGTTTGATTAACTGGATTTTACTTAGGTGCGCCCCGATATTTTGGTTGAGAAACCCGGTTGCTCAGCTATTGTTGAGAACGGTGCCAGATTTGAGTTGAACCGGATTCGATCGAATTCCCAGTTTCGAGAAGGCAATTTTTCGGTAGACTTCTATGCGAGTTAAAATTTTAAATCTAAAATCGCAGGAAGTTTGGGTGAAGGAAGTTATTAAAAATTTGTCAGAATATTACAGGCATCGGCCGAAGTTACCTTTGTTGCTATCGGTGCTGTGGCTGGGCGCGATCGCAGGAGTAGCTTTCTTGTGGAATCTCGGTAACATCGGCTTAGTTGACGAAACCGAACCGCTGTTTGCTGAAGCCGCCCGTCAAATGACTGTCACAGGAGATTGGATCACTCCTTTTTTCAACGGCGAAACCAGGTTTGACAAACCGCCGTTGATTTATTGGTTGATGGCGGTGGCTTACCGTACTCTGGGCGCTAACGAGTGGGCTGTGCGCCTTCCCTCCGCCTTGTGCGCGATCGCCCTGACTTGCCTCGGATTCTACACTCTATCGAAAACAGAAGGAAGTTCGGCAACGGATTCTGTAACGGATGTAGCGGATTTAGCGGATGTAACCGGAAGAAGTTCGGCAACGGATTTTTTAGCGGATGTAGCGGATGTAGCGGAGAAGTCCGAGGGAGTATTTTCCCAATCTCCCAATCTCCGGCTGTTTCTTTCTACTCCTTGGATTGGTGCGGCATTAATAGCTTTAAATCCCCAAACTATTGCCTGGGGGCGGACTGGCGTTTCTGATATGCTATTAGTTGCCTGTATTTGTTCGTCACTTCTGGCATTTTTTCTCGGTTACACGCTAGAAGAACAGAGACAAAAAGCAGAATTTTATACTGTTTCTGCTGGGCGATTTCCGAATAAATGGTATGTGACTTGTTACGTACTAATTGGCTTAGCAATTTTGGCTAAGGGGCCTGTGGGAATTGTCGTCCCAGCGATGATTATTGGTAGCTTCGGGCTGTATTTGGGAAATTTTCGGCAACTTTGGCGCGAAATGCGTCCGCTGTCGGGAATTTTGATTGTTTTGGCGATCGCCCTGCCTTGGTTTATTCTCGTTATATTAGCCAACGGTCAAACTTATATTGACAGCTTTTTCGGCTATCACAATTTCCAGCGTTTTACTGGAGTAGTCAACAAACATTCGGCGCCTTGGTATTTTTACTTTTTTGTAGTGCTGGTTGGTTTTGCGCCTTGGTCAATTTATTTGCCAATGGCGATCGCGCGTACCCGTTTTTGGCAGCGCAGTTATTGGCGCCGTCAAGCGCGATCGGCACAATTGAGTTTATTTGCCCTATTTTGGTTCGGCTGCATCTTTAGCTTTTTCACGATTTCGGTGACAAAATTGCCGAGTTATGTATTGCCTTTACTGCCTGCCGCTGCGATTTTGGTAACGCTACTATGGAGTGATATCGTTGCAGATAAGGAACCACAAAACAGACCCGGAAAGTTAAATAAAAAACCAAATGCTTTACCACGAGGGCTGTTAGTTACATACATTTTCAATATCGTATTTTTACTGATTATAGCCGGAGCAACTTTTTACTGCTACCACTGGCTGGGAGATGACCCGGCCATGCCCAATTTTCCAGAAGCAATTCAGCAGTCGGGATTGCTGAATGTGGGCGGTGCAATTTGGATAACGGCGGCTGGGGCGATCGCACTTTTACTCTGGAAACGTCAACAACGCTGGATTTTGGTTGTTAACTTTATCGGGTTTGTAGCATTTATCATTTTTGGTCTGACTCCCGCCTACAATTTGGTCGATATCAACCGCCAGTTACCTCTGAGAGAGTTAGCAAAGGTTGTTCTCCAACAAAAACTGCCGGGAGAAGAGTTGATGATGATTGGTTTCTGGAAACCGAGTTTAGTTTTTTACACCCAAAATCCGGTGACTTTCTACCGACTTCCCAGAGGGGCGAAGGACTACATCGAGGAATCGAACAACCACACTTCTCCGACAATTCTAGTGTTGGGATATCCCCACAAGTTTGTGGAATTCGGATTGGAACCCAATCAATATCAGTTGTTGGACAGTCGCGGCGCGTACCAACTAGCAAGGGTTCCGAGAAAAGCGTTTTTGAATTAGTGTATTGTACTGCGGTTTTGGCGATCGATCGTCAGACCCGGCATGACATTGAAATTGCGGTACAATCCGATCGGCTTAGAAACATAACTTTGGCGAAAATGTGGTATAATATCTACACGAGAGTGTTATACCACAGTTGCGGTATGATTGATAGTGATATGGCAAGTTCATACTTAAATCGCCCAAAGTAAAATGTCATACTCAGCTTTAGCAAACATAGTATTTGCGGTGGGACGAACAGGAGCAAACGGGGTACAGTTGCTTGGTACAGCGACTCTACTAAATAGTCCAGGAAGGTTTGTTACTGCTGCCCATGTTACTAATAAAGATGACCAGAATCTAGTCGTGGTTCTAAGAAATTACAATTCGATAGAGGACTATCAAGATACTTCTGATTCTCAAGTTCAGGTAATTCCAGTTCGCATTGAAGCTATTGATCCCTTCACAGATTTGTGTATTTTGTCGGCTGATATTGAGCTGTCTTCTAACCTATCAATAGGTAGCACGGATATTCTAAACGTGAGCAGTGTTGTTGATATTTTTGGTTATCCTCACGCAGATCATGGGAGATTGGTACTTACTCATCAACGAACTGAGATCGGTGCAAGAATCTTAATTAAAAATGGAGTAGTCAAAACCAAGCACGTCGTGCTGAATACTCAGGCTCGCCCAGGTCAATCTGGAAGCCCTATATTCTCTGCATACACTACTACAGTAGTTGCTATTCTAATTGGGTCCTATGCTCCAGGTGGTGGAGGTGGTATTTCATTGGGTGGGGTAGATCCGCATACCCTCCATCAAACTACTCATGCGGTCTCTGTTGAGTACGTTAGGGAAATGTTGTAGATATGGAAAATAAATTAGCACAAGTATTTCAGATTGACAGTGAAGAGTGGCTCGCAACGCTGCCTAAATACCAACAAAATAGGATAAAGCAGCTAGTGGATTCCACTAACTCTTACGAAGAGGCAGCGAAACAGTGGCTCAATGCAATGCCAGAGAACACATTCCCATTAGGAGCAGAACAAGCAAAAAATGTATTTATTGAAAAAGTCCGCGATGAAATTGAAAAATTCTTAAGTGGCAATGAAAAATATGCTGATGAACAACAACGGCTAGTTTCTTCGTCAGAGGTACTACAAAAAACTTTTGTGAGTTCTGTTTCAGCAGCAATTGCCCCAGCAATAGGTATAGCAGCAGCCTACGTCATGCCTGTAATTGTTCTTGAATTAATGACAATGAGTAAGATTGCGGATAGAGCGGTTGTGATTGCAGGAGAAACTAGCAATGCAGCGTTATTGTCTGAATCTGACTGGACATCGGTACAAGAAACACTGTATCTTCTGTCAATACCTGGGATGCGGGAATCGATTCGGGAAGGACTGGCAACGCCAATTGAGGAGTGCGATCGGGAGTTGAAGTGGTGAGTTGGAATATAGTCTATACCAAGCAGGCACAGAAAGATGCCAAAAAGCTGGCTTCTAGCAATTTACGAGACAAAGCGCAAGAGTTAATGGACATCATTCAAAGCAATCCGTTTCAGAATCCGCCACCCTACGAGAAATTGGTGGGAGATTTGGAAGGTGCATATTCACGGCGAATCAACATTCAGCACCGTCTGGTGTACGAGGTGATTGAGTCAGAGAATACGGTAAAAATTTTGCGGATGTGGACGCATTATGATGAGTAGTGTTTCTCACAGGTTAAGCAATACAGGAGTAGTGCGATCGCCCTTTAGAGTGGTAACTTCGCTAACCATACGTGCAATAATCAGCCATATTATCTGGTACGCGATCGCCTGAATCTATGGACGCACTAATCGGCAAAAGTTTACAGGGCGGAAAATATACCCTAGAACAAGAATTGGGAAGAGGTGGCTTTGGAATTACCTTCAGAGCAAATCACCGCTATTTAGGACAGCCCGTGGTGATTAAAACCCTCAACGAATCTCTGCGGCGCGATCCCAAATTTGCCGAGTTCGATCGCAAATTTCAAGACGAAGCGAGGCGATTAGCTTCTTGCGTCCATCCGAATATAGTCCGCGTCAGCGACTTCTTTATTGAAGACGGACAGCCTTACATGGTAATGGACTACATAGCCGGTCAGAATTTGGGCGATGTAGTCGGTTCAAACAATCCCCTCCCAGAAAATCTGGCAATTCTCTACATCACTCAAATTGGGGCTGCTTTGAAAGCAGTTCATCAAAAGGGTTTGCTGCACCGAGATATCAAGCCGCAGAACATCCTGCTGCGCCAAGGTACTCAAGAAGTCGTGCTGATCGATTTTGGCATTGCCCGCGAGTTTACAGCAGGCGCAACCCAAAGTCACACTAATATGGTGTCCGACGGTTACGCACCGCCAGAACAGTATTTCGCCCAAGGAAAATATACGCCCGCTACCGATGTTTACGGGCTAGCGGCGACGCTTTACACTTTGCTCACAGCCAGGGTGCCGGTGGCTGCCATTTTGCGCACCAGCCAGCCGATGCCTTCACCCCGCGACTTGCGGCCTGACTTAGGTGTGACTGTGAGTCAAGCAGTGATGCGGGGGATGACGGTAGAGGCTCAAAATCGCCCTGCTAGCGTGGATGAGTGGCTGTCGCTGCTGCACGGGCAGGGTGCAGGGTCGGATACCGGGCCGACGCTGGCGGTGATGCCGGGACACGGCCCTCAGTCGCCTGCGAATGTGAGAACAGCGCCTGCTGTGGTGACGAATGGCTCCGGCAACCGCAAGGTTTGGTGGATTTTGGGGTTGGTGGCGATCGCCCTGATGGTTGCGGGTTTAGTCGGTGTGGCGAGGGTTTTCCTCAACCGGCAGTCTCCCGATCCGACACCCGTAGCGAAAAAGGACGATCGCACTTCCACCCCCGCAGATCCAGAAGCGCGCACGGGCCCCGCACCAATTCCCGCCCCCACACCCGCACCAATTCGCCCGATCGAGCGCGAAACTCCGCCGCCTGCTGCTGAAACTCCAGCCCCAACTCCAACTCCAACTCCAGCACCAACTCCAACTCCAACTCCAGCACCAACTCCAGCACCAACTCCAGCGCCAACTCCAGCGCCAACACCTGAGGCTGCCCAACCCACACCAGCGGAAAAACTGGTTGACAAGCAATTGCCGCCCGATCGATCGCCGCCACCCAGCGAACAACCAGGAACGG
Organism: Microcoleus sp. BM001215392; assembly: GCF_036700185.1. Classification (NCBI taxonomy): domain Bacteria; kingdom Bacillati; phylum Cyanobacteriota; class Cyanophyceae; order Oscillatoriales; family Microcoleaceae; genus Microcoleus; species Microcoleus sp. BM001215392. The sequence goes on from NZ_JAUBOJ010000130.1 coordinate 7,021, forward strand.
GTTATCAGAAGACTCCCACTATCCCAGGGTTTGCCGTTGGTACGCCGGAAAGTCAAATTGTAAGTGCACTGGGAGATCCCACGGACTCTCAATCCCGCGGCTATTGGCCCAATACTCGCACCGCACTCTATGAATTGCTGCCGAACCGGGTGACTCTCGGCTATATTTACGATCGCGATTCCGGTAAGCTGGTGCAAACAGAGGGTTCTTTTGCCCCAACGGTGGACGATTTGGTAGTCCGAACCGCCTTAAACGGCATGGTCGGCGGCGCCGATCGCGATATTTTGCAAGGGTTTAGAGACGTGCAGCAGCGTCGCACCAATCGGTTTACGTTTAGGAAGGGTTCGCTGGAAGGGACGATCGAACGCAATGAGCGCGATCGAATTTACATCGGCGTCTGGGAGGAAAATTTGCATTAACGCACTGGTAGTCAGAAACCGGGTTTTTGCGAGAATACGCGTCACAACTTGCAGAAACCCATAAAAACCCGGTTTCTTGAATCCGCAATGGAAAATCCCAAATCAACTTGACTTGACAAAAAATCTTGTCTATAATAGGAAAGCTAACACGAGGGACTGTAATGGTTTCGACAGGGTGGCGAAAGCTGCTCCGTGATGCAGGTCGAGAGGGAGTCTACTCTCGTTAATATCGGCTCAAAAAAAATAGTAAATGCGAACAACATCGTTCCTTTCGCTCGCAAAGCCGTAGCTGTAGCCTAAAAACTTCTCTAGCTTGGTTCAGAGTGTATGCCGCTTAACTCCGTTAAAGGCAGCATAACAACCCCCAACGGATGCCCTAGCTAAACGTTTCTAGTCGTCTAGCCGGGAAAGCAATCACTAGAAAATCCTCCCATTTAGGATAAAGATGGTTCCCGCCCCGAGGATCAGAGGGGATAAACCTGTGAACGATCGGAAGGTAAATACCCGCTTTGGACGGCAGTTCGATTCTGCCCAGTTCCATAAAAAAGGTAGCGTAAAATCAATGGTTCAAACCATTTGAAAGTTACTTTAAAGCATGAAAAGGGCAGAGAATTAATTCTCTGCCCTTTTTGTTTGGGCTATATCTCGCTCATAGAACTTACGCGCCGGTAGTCAGAAACCGGGTTTTTACGAGAAAACTTCGTTACAACTGGCAGAAACCCATAAAAACTCGGTTTCTTTGGTATTTGTGCGTCAGTAACCGTAGGGTGCGGATACATCGACAATCCTCAAAAAAGATCGACAATCTCATAGATCCGCACCTGTTCTTTTGAAGGGCCCGTGGAAGCAACCCTCCGTTTCACTCCGCCAATATTTTTGTCTTAAGCAAGCTTTTTTATAAATGGTATAAGGTGCCCCGTCGGAGAAAACCCTAGTTTTTCGTGCTACATCCACAAATGACGCACCCTACAATCTCAAATCTCAAATCGTATAAGTTACCAACCCATTAGCCAGCTTAGGGGATCAGATAATTAGAACTTCACCCATCCGTGCGTTCTTCGAGGCTGTGCGGCGATATACTATTAGGCGGTAAAGCATTAAAAATCTTTACAAAGTCCCCGCTCTCTAAGCCTACTCCTACGAAGGACGGGTGAAAAATTATATGGCGATCGCTCAAAAGCTGGAAACATGAACCCAGGAATTGACTTACAAGGAAGTTTCGTAGAAGCCCTCATCAATTTGGGCTTACCTGCCGACATCGCCCATGTGCTTTGGCTACCGCTGCCGATGTTGCTGATGATTGTCGGTGCTGTATTCGGGGTACTGACTAGCGTCTGGCTAGAGCGGAAAATTTCCGCCGCCGCTCAACAGCGGATTGGCCCCGAATTTATCGGCCCTCTGGGAGTGCTCGCACCCGTAGCCGACGGTTTGAAGTTGGTATTCAAAGAAGACATTGTACCGGCAAAAGCTGACGCGCTGCTGTTCACGCTCGGCCCGGTAATTGTCGTGATTCCAGTGTTTCTGTCCTACTTGATCGTGCCCTTCGGAGAGCATATGCTGATCGCCGATATGGGGACAGCGATATTTCTCTGGATTGCTCTTTCTAGCATTCAGCCGATCGGCTTACTGATGTCGGGCTATGCTTCTAACAACAAATACGCTCTCCTCGGCGGACTCAGAGCCGCTGCTCAATCCCTCAGCTACGAAATTCCCCTAGCTTTGGCAGTATTGGCAGTTGTGATGATGTCCAACAGCTTAAGTACGATCGACATCGTACACCAACAAGCCGGCTACGGCATCATCGGCTGGAACGTCTGGCGACAACCCGCAGGTTTCCTGATTTTCTGGATCGCAGCCCTCGCAGAATGCGAACGGTTGCCCTTTGACCTTCCTGAAGCAGAAGAAGAATTGGTAGCAGGATATCAGACTGAGTACACAGGCATGAAATTTGCTTTGTACTACATCGCTTCCTACGTTAACCTCGTCCTTTCTTGCCTGCTAGTAGCCGTTTTGTACCTCGGCGGCTGGGAATGCCCGATTCCTGTCGGAGCCATCACCAATGCCTTGGGATTGAGCGAGACGACTCCTTGGTTGCAAGTAATTACCGGCACGTTGGGCATTACAATGACCATGCTCAAAGCCTACTTTTTCCTGTTTCTGGCAGTGCTGCTGCGCTGGACTCTGCCCCGAGTTCGGATCGACCAATTGCTCAATTTGGGATGGAAGTTTTTGCTTCCCGTTGCTTTAGTTAATTTACTATTGACCGCAGCTTTGAAGCTTGCCTTTCCCTTTGCTTTTGGCGGTTAATTTATAATAGGTAAAGGGTAATACCAATTCTTTATGAGGCTGCGCTGCATAGAATCCGATCCCCCCAGCCCCCTTAAAAAGGGGGAGCAAGAATTCAAAGTCCCCCTTTTTAAGGGGTCTGCGAGGGGGATCGAGATATCTGCAATGACCCATTAAATTGGTATAATAGCTAATCGCAATGTGCTGTTAACCAATTACCTATTATCAATTAGCAATTACCAAAAACTTAAGTACAGAGAGAGAACACGATGCTAAAATTCCTCAATCAAGTAGGCGAATACGCCAAAGAGACTCTTCAAGCTGCCAAGTATATCGGTCAAGGGCTAGGCGTGACTTTCGATCACATGAGACGCCGCCCGATTACGGTGCAGTATCCTTACGAGAAACTAATTCCTTCCGAACGTTTCCGGGGCAGAATTCACTTTGAATTTGACAAGTGCATCTCCTGCGAAGTCTGCGTTCGAGTTTGTCCGATCAATTTGCCTGTGGTGGATTGGGAATTTAACAAAGAAACTAAGAAGAAACAGCTCAAGCACTACAGTATCGATTTCGGTGTGTGCATCTTCTGCGGCAACTGTGTAGAATATTGTCCGACAAATTGTTTGTCGATGACAGAAGAATACGAGTTAGCGGCTTACGAACGTCACGAGTTGAATTATGACAACGTGGCTCTCGGACGTTTACCCTACAAGGTTACAGACGATCCGATGGTGACACCGTTGCGGGAATTCGCTTATTTGCCGAAAGGTGCGATCGACCCTCATGAAGTTTCCTACACCGATCGCCGCGCTGGTCTCCGCCCAGAGGAAATTAAGGAAAATAAGTAAGGGGAATGGGGCATGGGGCATGGGGCATGGGGCATGGGGCATGGGCATGGGGCATCGTTAGTAGTTAATAGTTAGTAGTTAGTCGTTTCTCTAATAACAAATAACAAATAACCAATGCCCAATTCCCAATTCCCAATTCCCAATTCCCTGTTTGCCCAATGCCCAATGCCCAATGCCCAATGCCCAATGCCCAATTAACAAAGGATTAAAAATTGTGAATCTAGCCGAAGGGGTTCAAATTGTTTCATTTGGCATACTGTCAATAATGATGATTGGCGGAGCATTAGGAGTAGTCCTATTCTCCAACATCGTTTACTCAGCATTCTTGCTGTGCGGCGTATTTACCAGCATTGCAGGTTTGTACCTCTTGCTGAATGCTGATTTTGTCGCAGCAGCGCAAATCTTAATTTATGTTGGCGCTGTTAACGTCTTAATTTTGTTTGCCATCATGTTGGTAAACAAACGAGAAGATTTCCGCACAATTCCTAATGCTTGGGTGCGTCAAGTCGCAACCGCAGTCGTTTGTGCTGGTTTGTTTGCGCTGTTGGGTACGATGGTAGTGTCTACTCCTTGGGCGATCGTGACAACGACGGGAGCACCTGCCGAAAGTTCGATTGTCACGATCGCCAAACACTTTTTCACCGACTATTTGCTACCTTTCGAGTTAGCATCAGTGTTTTTGTTAATGGCAATGGTAGGAGCAATTGTGTTGGCGCGCCGCGATTTCTTTGCGGATGAACTGTCAACAAATTCCTCAGATACACCAGCTTTTAGTTTGGCGGAACGCCCCCGCGAATTAGTTTCAGCAGGTGATGTTTCTTCATCGGAAACAAAGTAATTGTAGGCTGCACATTGCGCATCTACTTCTTTGTAGGGTGCGCAGTGCGCACCTCATGCGAGAAACCAAATTTCTGTGTGCAAGTCCTCTATCTGCCTGTTTTGTACTAATTTTGATTGAGAGCAACTCCAAAAACTTATGCAACTGCAACTCCAGTATTTCCTGCTATTAGCTGCTGCACTTTTCTGCATTGGTATTTACGGTTTGATTACCAGCCGAAATGCAGTGCGCGTGTTGATGTCGATCGAGTTGATGCTGAATGCAGTCAATCTCAACCTGATGGGTTTTTCTAACTATCTTGACCCCGTACAGATTAAAGGTCAAGTATTTACTGTTTTTGTAGTAACGGTTGCGGCTGCTGAGGCTGCTGTTGGTTTGGCGATCGTCTTGGCGATTTACCGCAACCGCAATACCGTAGACATGGAAGAGTTTAATCTGCTGAAGTGGTAATTAGTCATTAGTTGTTAGTCATTAGTCATTAGTCATTAGTCATTAGTCATTAGCGTTGCCCTGTAGTTTGACTTGTGGTTGAACTTCGGCTGGGTTTAATTACAGCTCCGTCGAAGTTCACGCTTCCACTCAGTCGAAGGGTGATTAGTTATTAGTCATTAGTGAACACTTCTGACAGTTTCAAGGATTACCCGTGGGGCTAGAAACCCGGTTTCTACGAGTTTTGCGTTTAGTAGCGATAAATTTATGAAGAAACCGGGTTTCTGAGGTCTGCGTGCGCCAGCAGACTCAAATTATACTTGTAGGGGAGCGGCACTGGGTGTCCTTACTCGCAACCAGTTAATTAGTGTCTTTGGTTCTACTAATTTCTAGAGTGATTTTGCCGCCGAAGTCGGGGATGGGAGCGGCTGGTTTTGAAAGCTGTACTTTAACTTTTTCGACTAAAGGCAGTTCTAAAAGCGCTTGGACAATAGTATCTGCTAACCGTTCGATCAATAAAAACTTGGAGTTTTTGACTAACTCTTGAATCAGAGTAATGGCACTGCGATAATCCAGAGTATGTTCAATATCATCACTTTTTCCAGCCTTCGACAAATCTAGCCAGAGAGTGACATCCACCTCAAACCGCTGTCCCAACACTTGCTCTTCCGGCAGATAGCCCGTGTAGCCGTAGCAGCGAATTCCTGTAAGTTGAATACAATCCATTGTGAAATAAACTAAAAGTAAGTTGCCTATACCAATTTACATCGATTCAAAGAAATTTATCTGTCCTCTCTATTATCTGCGTTTTCTGCGCCGTCTGCGGTTCGATCGCTTTTATTTTATCTTAAATATCAAAATTTTTCTCCCTTCTCCAACCTGTCCAGAAAATCCTCGGCAACTTGGCACCATTTTTCTCTAATTCCTGCATCTTCTGGCTTGTCTGTCAAGCTCCGACCTTGTAGTTCGGGATATTTATTGTAAAACAATTCATCCACTTTTTGATAAAATATTTCCTTGTCAATATTAAGATTTTTGCGGCGCTGGCCAATTTTTTCTTGTCTAGCTATTTCTGTATCTAAGGAGGTATCGGGAAAATGTGGAAGTTCAGGAATTTTAGGTAAATCAGGCAGTTTGGGTAGTGTAAAACCAGATTTAACAGCACTAAAAGCGAGAATTCCCGGCAATAAAACTACGCTTAAACTCGCTAGGGTTTTCCACGGAATTAATTTAAATTTGCTGGTGTTGCTGTTAACTACTTGATGGGTTTGTAGTACGGGAGGATGGTGGTTGGTAGCCGTTTGAGTGCTGTTTCTGAAGGGGCGCCCGACAAAGTTCATCGTCACCATTTGGGAGATGATGTTGCCAATTTGAGATAATTTGGGATCTTTGAGGGCTTCGCGGACTTCTTTTGCGGATTGGTAGCGATCGCCCGGTGGTTCTGCTAGCATCTTATCTAACACGGTTCCCAGGTTGGGACTGACGGTGACGTGCGATCGCCAATCCCAAGTTCTGTTATGGATATCGTAGAATTTTTGAGGCTTTTTGCCGCTTAGCAGTACCAAAGCCGTGACAGCTAAAGCGTACAAATCGCTAGCCGCCGAAACTTTCCCGTGTCGCATTTGTTCCATGGGCGAATAACCTTGTTTGCCGATCGCCGTTGCAGCTTGTCCGCTAAACTGAAATACGGCCGTTGCTGCGATTTGCTTGACAGAACCGAAGTCAATTAAAAAGGGCAGTTTGTCAACACTGTGCTCAATGATGTTGTCGGGCGAAACATCGCGGTGAATTAAATTGCGGGAATGAATGTATTCTAAAACTGGTAAAAGCTGAAATAGCAGTTGAGTAACTTCGGCTTCGGTAAAATTTTTACCTTGCTGCTGGCGGGATATAAGTATTTCTTCGTAGGTTTGACCGGGGATGTAGTCTTGAACTAAAAATAAAGATGGATTACCGCCCAAATCGGTGCGCAGGAGTTCTCGAAAGCGGGGGATTTGCGGGTGTTGGAGGTTGTAAAGCATACTCGCTTCGCGATCGAACAATTCGGCTGCTTTCGGGCTTTGAACCACCGGAGAGAACTCTTTGAGCACGCATTGTTCGCCGTAGCGGTTGATATCTTCTGCGAGGTAAGTGCGCCCGAAACCACCGCGGCCTAATTCGCGGAGGATGCGGTAGCGTTTTTCGAGGGTTGAACCTGGGGCTAGGGGGGAAGGGTTGGGCATAAAACAGGACGGATTGTTCGATTTGGGGAGTCGCGGGGCACGGTATAGCTTTTTGTAGCTAAGTTTGGTTGGCTGTGAGGGCGATCGATCGAGCTATATCCATTCTCTACTCAATAGTTTTATCGATCGTTCGATCGTGTAGACTCTCCCTCATCATCATTTGAATCTGACAAGTTTTCCTCCTCTGGCTGTGACTCAATAAGCTCTGCAAGCAATTGCTTTAAATTCTTGTCAGGAGGACGCTTGGGAAACTCACTGTGTGTATATATCCATGCCAGCTCAATTACACTTTGAGTACGATCGACCAAGTACATAAGTCTTCCTTCGCCCGCAGCACCCCGTAAATTGGGCATATCAAAATAATACTTTCGGAATTCCCATTCCTCCGGTTTGCTCAAACTTCCGGGCAATTTTTCAGCGAAAGAATCAGGAAGAAAAGGATTGCTACTTAAATTTCTGAGAATTTGTGCAACACAATCCTGAAAAACTTTCTTAGCTTTCTCACCTTTATAATGACGCTTCAGAAGCTCTTTGTAGGAACGCTTAAATTTATCAGATGGATTAATCCGAAACACTGCTTAGCCACTCACAAAACTCATCGGGTGTCATTGCAGGACGAGCATCCGATTGAGCCAAAGCTTCCTGCACAACTTCAGCCATTGTTTGCTCATAATCTGGGTGCTCTCTTTCGATCGCTCCAAGTACAGCATTTTTTAGACGGATTAAGGCCCTGAAGTAGTCAGCCAGAACATCTGTTTCACCGCAGATTAGCATCCAAGCTAGTGACAGCCTTGTTCGCAGAGAAGCAAAAAACCCTTGATTACCGTCTTGATTGATAATTGAGGCATAAATCAGAGCTTTAAGTAACTCACGCTCCCGATCGTCCAAGTCCTCCCACTTATTCTCTACTGCTGTTGCTAGAGCCTCAGTGTTTTGGGCGATCGATCGCAACCTTGACTGACTTACTGTATGCGGTTGGGATATTTGCCTAATTTCATAGGGGTTAATGGTAATTGCAGCAGACATTTTTTGCCTCCGGGCGCGATTGCGAAGGGTATAGATTCAGTATAGCAGTGCCGTTCATCACGATCGCTCATCACAAGCGGGACGATCCCACTTTTCTAGTCTACAACTCGCGATGCGTAAACCCCTTCGCATCTTTACCCACATAACTAGCAGCAATATGACCATCTCCAACCACTCGATATTTATATGTTACCAACCCCTCTAAACCAACAGGCCCGCGAGGTGGCATTTGCTGCGTGCTAATCCCGACTTCTGCCCCGAAACCGTAGCGAAAACCGTCAGCAAATCGAGTCGAACAATTGTGATAAACTCCGGCTGCATCGACTTGACTTAAAAATGTTTCGGCGGCTTCGCTGTCTTCGGTAACGATCGCATCCGTATGTCTGGAACCGTAAGTATTGATGTGATTAATAGCGTCTTCCACAGAGTCTACGATTTTGATTGATAAAATTAAATCGCTGTATTCTGTAGACCAATCCGCTTCATTTGCTTCGGCAATGTCCAAGATGGCGCGAGTTGGTTCGTCTCCCCGCAGTTCGACTTGTTTCTGCTGCAAAGCTTGGGCGACAGCGGGTAGGAAATCATGGGCAATATCCCTGTGAACTAACAAGGTTTCAATGGCGTTGCAGGCGGCGGGATACTGCGTTTTGGCATCGACAGCAATCTCTACTGCTTTGTGAATGTCCGCTGCTTTGTCTGCGTACAAATGACAAACTCCGTCGGCGTGTCCCAAGACGGGAATCCGGGTATTTTCCTGGACGAAACGCACGAATGAATTAGAACCTCTGGGAATAATTAGGTCTACGTATTCATCCATTTTTAGCAGTTCGATTGTTTCTTCCCGCGTGGTTAGCAACTGCACTGCTTCAGGATTGACTGCTGTTTCTGCTAATGCTTGATGGATGACTTTTGTCAGGATTTCGCAGGAACGGACGGCTTCTTTGCCGCCTTTGAGAATGACGCCGTTGCCGGATTTGATTGCCAAGGATACTATCTGAATTAAGGCTTCTGGGCGCGCTTCAAAAATAATCCCTAAAACGCCTAAAGGACAGGTAACGCGCTTCAGAATTAATCCTGTGTCTAATTCGCGGTGGATTTGCACGGCACCGATCGCCTCTGGGAGTTTAGCAACGTCGCGCACACCCGCGATCGCACTTTGCAACTTGCTCTCGTCCAACTTTAGGCGATCGTACAACGGTTTGGCAATGCCATCAATCTCAGCAGCCGCGCGATCGGCCGCATTCGCCGCCAAAATGTCCGGCGCAGCAGCTTCTAAAGCTTTAGCAATCGCTTCAATGGCTTGATTTTTGGCATCTGCGGACAAAACTGCCAATTTCCTAGCAGCTTGGCGCGTTTTTTGGGCAATTTCAATAATCGACATGGCGTTCATTCAGTTGACAGTTGATAGTTGACAGTTGACAGTTGACAGTTGACAGTTGACAGTTGACAGTTGACAGTTGAGGGCGATCGGGTGCATCTCAACTTGGGCAAATATGTTTGTAGGGGCGAAGCATGACCGTAGTGAATATGGGATTATAACTAATAACTTATCTGCGGTCATGCTTCGCCCTCTTCAAAAACCAGATGCACCCAGTATGACCGTAGTGAATATGGGATTATAACTAATAACTTATCTGCGGTCATGCTTCG